>VSKZ01000100.1 GCA_008364125.1 Candidatus Thioglobus sp.
ATCTTTATGAACATAAACTAACCTTGATTCTATTGAATCAAGAATTTCTTCGTATGAAAATAGTTCAGCCCCTTGTGATAACTTCCAAAATGTTGGTTTCATTTTCTTTCTCCTTTGTTATTAAAAAAACCTAAACCGTTTTTAAATTTTTGTTGATTATACTGTGCAAAATATCTATTTAACAAACTTGAAAAATTTTCTCAATGTATTAAAACAAGGCGCTGAGGCGCTGTATTTTCAGCCGTAGTGGAACGAGAAAAAGCAGGGCTATATTTGTGCCTTCTTCTCAGCCGCCAATCTATTGCTATCCGCAAATTTTCAAGCTCTGGCGGACTTTGCGCTTAAACGAGTAAAAAACCAATAAGCACTTATAAGAAAAGTATAAAATCAATCAATGATGAGTAAAAAGATGATTGAATTGAATAAAACTATTAGCAAACATTTGCAAAAAATACCGGATTTATTGGCTATTTATATTTTTGGAAGTGTTGCCGATGGGGTTGATAATGCTGGTAGCGATATTGATGTGGCGTTTTTGGCTGAGGATAGTTTAGACGATGTGGCGCGCTGGAATATAGCACAGGAGCTTGCTATAAACTTTCAGCGAGATGTTGATTTGATAGATTTAAATAATTGTAGTGAGGTTTTGAGGTTTCAAATTGTGTCAAAAGGGCAGTTGATTTTTGCTAAAAATAAAAAAATTGTCAATCAATTTGCCGATAAAAGTTATTGGCTTTATATGGATTTGCAGGAATTAAAAACAACGCAATACGCAGATATTAAAGAACGGAGAGCGGTTTATGGATGATATTGTTTTTAATAAAATTGCGATTATTGAGAAATGTATTGGCAGAATTAATGAGGAGTATATTGGCGCAGAAAGTGAATTTTTAAGCAATTATACTAAACAAGATTCAGTGATGCTTAATATTGAAAGAGCCGCACAAGCCTCTATTGATGTGTCAATGCATCTTGTTAGGGTAAATAAATTGGGTTTGCCGCAAAACAGTAGAGAGGTTTTTATCTTGCTCAATGAAAGGAATATAATTACCGAGCAAACTAGCGTCAATATGCAAAAAATGGTGGGTTTTCGCAATATTGCCGTGCATAATTATCAGCAAATTAATTTAAAAATCGTTGCCAATATTGTTGAGAATAAATTGGATGATTTTAGGGTTTTTATTAAAGAAATATTGCCGAATTGAAGCCGGATAAACAGGATGTTTTTTTTTAGGTTTAGAGGCAAAATACAGATTTTTTCAAAATTTATAGAGTATTAGCCAAAGTGTTTAACGGTAAATTCTGGGTAGCACATTTTGGCAACGAGTGGGCTTGAAAAAAGGCAATTCATAGGGATTGGGAACGAGAAAAAGCAGGGCTGTATTTGTGTAAAATACAAAAATCGTTACTATAACAGTTGCTTAATAAAAATTTATCAATATAGAGGTATTATGAAAATCATCCCTGTTATTTTATCAGGTGGCTCTGGCACGCGACTTTGGCCGCTTTCTCGGCAACAATATCCTAAGCAATATTTGCCGTTAGTTGGCGATAAAACAATGTTGCAGAATACTATTTTGCGTTTGCAAGGGCTGGATAATTTGGCAGAGCCGATTATTGTTTGCAATGTTGAGCATCGTTTTTTGGTGGCAGAGCAATGCCAGCAAATTGGCATAAAAACGCCGCTGATATTGCTTGAACCGGTGGGCAGAAACACTGCTCCGGCGATTGCGGCGGCAGCTTTGCAAGCGCTTAAAATGGCTGATGATGCGGTTTTATTGGTGCTTTCGGCAGATCATATAATTGAGGATGTTGGCGCTTTTCATCAGGCGATTGGCAGGGCATTGGCACAGGCGATTGATGATAAATTGGTAACTTTTGGTATCGTCCCAACTGCTGCAAACACTGGCTATGGTTATATTCAATTAGCAACTGGCAGCGCTGGCAAGGTCAAATCATTTCACGAAAAACCGAGCCAAAAGGTGGCAGATGAATATTTGCAAATCAACGCAAAATTAAGCGCCCAGCAGCTGGAAGCAGAGTTTTTGTGGAATGCTGGTATGTTTATGTTTCGTCCGCAGGTGCTTGTTGATGAGCTGGCTGAAAATGATAGCAAAGTTGTTGCAGCGGTAGCGGCAGCGGTTGATAATGCTAGCAAAGATTTGGATTTTGTGCGTTTGGACGAGCAGGCATTTGCAAAATCAGCAGCGATTTCTATTGATTATGCTTTGTTAGAAAAGTCTAAAAATGTTGTGGTTGTGCCATTGGATGCAAAATGGGGCGATATTGGATCTTGGAATGCCTTGTATGATATTTATGAAAAAGATGATAATGGCAATGTTATTCAGGGCGATGTCAGCGCCATTGACAGCACTAATAATTATATAAATGCCAGCCATCATATTGTGGCAACTATTGGAATTGATGGGCTGATTATTGTTGATACGCCTGATGCGATTTTGATTGCCGATAAAAATGAGGCGCATAAAGTCAAAAATATTGTGGAGCATTTGCACAAAAAAGGGCGCGATGAAGGCGGTATGCATCGCAAAGTTCATCGGCCGTGGGGCTGGTATGATTCTATTGAATCGGGTGAGCATTTTCAGGTGAAAAGGTTGTTTGTTAAGCCGAATGCTAAAATATCATTGCAAAAACATAAGCAACGCGCCGAGCATTGGGTGGTGGTTCGTGGCACGGCTTTGGTAATCAATGGCACAAAAGAATTTAGCCTCAAAAAGGGCGAATCAACTTATATTCCCATCAATACGGTGCATTCGCTGGCAAACAAAAATAGCGAGCCGTTGGAGATTATAGAGGTGCAAAGCGGGATATATCTCGGCGAAGATGATATTGAGCGCTTGGAAGATATTTACGGCAGGAGTTGAATAAAAGTCATTTTTGCTAATTGTTTGTGTTTTAAAATCACAACAAATAGTATTATTGCAGAATAATTTTTAATATGAGAAAAACAATGAAA
>VSKZ01000101.1 GCA_008364125.1 Candidatus Thioglobus sp.
CCACCTTTTAATTTAACGGATTCTTCGTCACTTTGCACAACCTTTAAACGATAGTTTCGCCCTAAAAATCGACAATTCTCGCCGCTTACATACTCCCTAATATTTGCAACAGGTATGCTCTTATAAAAATTCAACTTGGCGTCAATCCAATCTTTTCTTTTTTCAAGGACATATTGAATATGTGCATCCGTTGTTTTGGTTGGAACACTCATTACAACTTCACAATTCGGCTTTACCCTAAGATTGATATTTTTAACCTCTTTCCTGATGATAACTGGCTGCATTACTTGTTATTGATACCGATACTTCTAATGATTTCAAGCATTTTATCTACATCAAAAGAAATCTTGTGTTTATCCCCCATATTCCACAACAATTCTTGAATATCTCCGTGAATATTATTTTTAGTTTCGGTACTATTTACCCAGTCAGGTCTTTGGCAACGCTGCTGAAAAATATTTTCAACTTGGACAGAAAACTCAATATGCGCCTGAGTTAAATTACTACCCGATATAAAGTATTCACCAACATTGTCATAAACTGCCTTGGCAAAGGGGCTGTCTTGAATTTCTTCTGGGTAATGACCAGTTTCATCTTCGTCATTTGCACTTAGGATTATTTGTTGTATTTCTTTGGCATTGGCTAATTTTTCTTCCTCGCTTAATCGCTTGTTACGATAATCATCAATAATTTGGCTTATTTTTCTTGATAATTTTTCATAATAAGCAGGATTTGAATCCATTTTCTCACTAATAAACGCACTACTGGCACTCAAAATAGCATCTGCTCTGGCATTACTGCCTATTAACCTTTCCACTTCTTGGTTAAAGCCATCATTAAAGATATTAACAGTTTTGGTTAACTGATTGACCTCATCAGCACTAATAAAAGTGTCTAATAATTTTTGCATTTGTTTTTCATATTGAGCAAAATCCACCACTTCAAAATAACGAATTTTTATGGCTTTTCTCAGCTCTGCATAAAAGCGCATTTTTGCCTTAAATTCCTGAATTTCATCCTCACTAAATACATCATCTATCTTGTCAGAAGACAGCGAATTTTTTAACGCTCTGGCATATTGTGAAAGGAAGTCATAAAATTGCTTTCTTTTACTTTCATCTGCCAAATAAACCTCATAACTTTCTTGGTCTGCTTGATTAACAACCCCTGCAAACAATTCTTTTAAATTTGTATAATAAGTTTTAACTCTGGCAATCTCATCTTTAATATTAATCACTGCTGAAGCAATATCATCCTCATCAAACTCACTAAGCCCAGAATAGGCTGTTAGCGCTTTATCTAAGTCGCCCAAAAGCCCGCGATAATCAATAATAAAACCAAAATCCTTACCCTCATATAAACGATTAACTCTGGCAATAGCCTGCAACAAATTATGCTCTTTTAACTCTTTATCAATATACAAATATTCTGCTCTTGGTGCGTCAAATCCCGTTAATAGTTTATTCACAACAATCAATAAATCTATCTCGTTACTATGAACAAATTTATCCTTAATTTTGGTGAGATATTTATCTTCATCACCGTATGTTTGCATTAATTCATTCCAATGCTCGTTCACAAAAGCCTTATTATCTTCGCTTTCATCTACGGCTTCATTGCCTTCCCTGCTATCAGTTCTAGAAATTACAAAAGCAGTCTCAATATTTGGATAAAGTTCCGAAAATAATTGATGATACTTAACCGCCTCATATTTACTATTAGTGGCTAACATCGCTTTAAATCCTGTGCCTTTAACTTGCGCTTCAAAGTGAATAGAAATATCTTCTGCAATCATCTCTAAACGACGCTCAGAACCTGCAACATTCTGAAATCTCGCCCATTTCTTTTTTAAATCCAGTTTTTGTTCTTCATTCAAATCTCTGGCTATTTTGTCAAAACGCCTATCCATAGATTTTTTATCAACAATCCACTGATCAACAAATCGCCCTTCGTATAAAAGTGGCAAAATCGCCTTATCTTTCACAGCTTGGTCAATGGTGTAACGATGTATTTCCCCACCAAAATTAGCAAAGGAATTTCTTTCTTTTTTCATCAATGGCGTGCCCGTAAAACCAATATAGCAACCTTTGATTAAAACTTTTTTCATCGCCCGACTCATATCACCGCTATTACTTCTATGTGATTCATCCACCAAGACAAAAATATTATCATCGTCAAGAATGACTTTTTCATTCTTAACCTTTTCAAATTTATTAATAATGGTGGTAATAACGCTGGTGCCGCTTTGCAAAAGCTCGACCAAGTTCCTGCCTGATATGGCTTTTTTAGCAGGTATTTCGCTGTTTCTAAAAGTATCGTGAATCTGCTTATCCAAATCCTTTCTATCGGTTACCACAATAATTTTGGCACTGCCAATCAGGCGTTTAATTTCCTTGGCAAGCATCACCATTGTTAAAGACTTGCCGCTGCCCTGAGTATGCCAAATCAAACCACCAGCACGCCTGCCAACATTGTCAAATGTCTTAATTCTTTTGAGTGACTTTTGAATGGCAAAAAATTGCTGATAACGGGTAATTTTTTTCGCCCCATCGTCAAACAAAATAAAAGAACGAATGAGTGCAATAACGCGTGCTTTAGAAAATAAAGAAAAAACCGTTTTATCCAATTCACTTGGTGTTCTATTGACCACTAAATGTGTTAAATCCAACGCCTCTTCCTCTTTCCATGCGGCGTAAAACTTCTTAGAAGTCATCACCGTGGCATATTTTGGTGTGTGATTATTGCCTGCCAAAGTGATTTGCACATATTTGAACAACTGCGGTATTTCGTCCTTTTCTTGGTTTCTGATAATTTGCGAGATGCCTTGTGCAGCCTCAACACTTGATTTTTTAAGCTCAACCACACCCACAGGAATACCATTAATAAACAACACCAAATCAGGTCTGCGGGTTTTCTCTATTTCC
>VSKZ01000102.1 GCA_008364125.1 Candidatus Thioglobus sp.
CGCAAATTATGTCCCAGTTTGCTTTTGATTTGACAAAAATATGCTTTTCAATCGGCTCATTTACATCGCTGCTGCTTTTTAAAACCAGAGTTTGATTTTTAGGAAAATGCTGCCATAAGGTTTTTAATTGCTTAACATAAAGCCCTCTATCAATATAAGAATGCGTTCTTAATTGCTCTGGCGCTTGCTTTTCTGCACGAGCAGATTCGGCTTTTAAGGCACTTAAAAACCCTAAATCTTCTTTGCCATTATCACAACTCATATTCCAATGTGAATACGCTCGTTCAATAGGATTTCTTAACAATACAATTAATTTAATATCAGAATTGTAATGACTAATACGCTTTAATGCATCACGCCAATACAGATAAATTGGGGTTGTTTCACCAATAATTTGATGGGATTTTTTAGGGCTAAAAAAACTCTGATAAAAACAATAATCAGGCTGCCCATTTGTAAAAAGATTGTCGGTGTCAAAATAATGCAACTCCTTATAATCTGCCATACAAATTTGATGGTGTTGCCCTCTTAAATAGCTATCCAACGCGGTTGTGCCTGATTTTTGCACACCAATAATGATAAAATCTATTTTTCTACGGCTTAATTTTAATTTATGCTTGATTCTTTGTTTAACACTTTGTAACTTATGATAAAAATTCATTATAATAGTTAGGATGAAGTTTGAAAGTAAAAATAAATTTTACCGATTAAATTCCTGCTTTAATGCCAGTTTTCTAAAAAAACAGCGTAAATTATTTACATAAAAACCTTTGCACAACTATTTTAAAAAAATCTATTCTATCCTCTTATGACCTACGATATCACCCTAACACATAGGCAATTGTGCGATTTAGAGCTTATTTTAAATGGTGGTTTTTATCCATTGGATGGGTTTTTAACGCAACAAGATTATGAGAGTGTTTTGAGTGAAATGCGGCTGAAATGTGGCGCAATTTGGACAATACCTATTTGCCTTGATGTTGATAAAAATACGGCAAAGTCATTAAAAATTGGGGATTTGGTAACACTTAGAAGTGCAGAATATCTGCCAATTGCTGAGTTGGAAGTTGCCTCAATATGGCGGGCTGATAAGCTAAAAGAAGCGCAAGCTATTTTCAATACAAGCGATGATTTTCATCCCGGTGTTGCCCATTTATTAACCCAAACGGCTGAGTATTATATTGGTGGAAAAACAAAAGAAATCAACTCTGTTCCTCACTATAATTTTGAAAAATACAGATACACAGCACAAGAATTAAAAGCACAATTTAAGGCAAAAGGTTGGCAAGCGGTAGTCGCATTTCACACCCAAAAACCTATGCACAAAGCGCAGTTTGAGTTGACAAAGTTAGCCGCTAAACAAGCAAATGCAAAGTTACTCATCCACCCAGTTGTTGGCTGTGGGTCGTCAGCCGATGCCGATTATTCTACCAATGTGCATTGTTATGAAAAAATATTGCCCTATTATCCTAATGGCTTTGCTATGCTGGCTTTGCTCAATTTATCGATGCGTATGGCAGGGGGTAGAGAAACGGTTTTGTATGCCTTAATTAGGAAAAATTTTGGTTGCACACATTTTATTATTGACAATGATTATGCTGATATTTGCGATAAAAATGGTGTGCCTTACTACAATGCTAATGCCGTTAAACAGCTATTAAAATCTTTGCAGGGCGATTTAGGTATTGAAATTCTTGACTTTGATGAAATTTGCCTTACTAAGATTTCGGATGCAGAATTTAGTCAAAAATTAGAGCAAAACTTGCCCATTCCTGCTGGTTTTTCTTTTCCTGAAGTGGTGGCAGAATTACAAAAACTTCACCCTCCAAAACATCAGCAAGGCGTTGTTATTTTACTAACTGGACTTTCAGGGTCTGGCAAAAGTAGCATTGCTAATGCATTATCAATCAAATTATCTGAAACCGATAAAAGGCATATTTCCTTGTTAGACGGGGACATAATTAGGCAAATGCTGTCCCCAGAACTAACTTTTAGCAAAGAAGATCGCGAGCTCCATTCTCAAAGAATTGGGTTTGTTGCCAGTAAAATTAGTAGCGCAAAAGGCATCGTTATTTGCGCTCTTATTGCCCCTTATGCCAAAGCAAGAGAAAGTTTTAAGCGTAAGGTTGAGGATGAAAATACTAATTTTTTTGAAGTTTATTTATCAACACCTTTAAAAACTTGTGAAGCAAGAGATAGAAAAGGTCTTTATGCGCTGGCTCGGCAAGGTAAGATTGCTAATTTTACCGGCATCAATCACCCTTATGAAATACCCAAAGAGGCGAACATTGCTATTGATACCAGCAATATTTCTATTGAACAGTCTATTGCTAAAATTATGGCATCTTTGGCAAAAAATAATTACATTGAAACTTCTGTCATTGCGGACGATTGATAAAATAAATTGGGAGTTTGCACAAAAAAGCGTATATTACTTAGCAAAATTTACCCAAAGCAAAACTCACTATGTTAGTCAATTCAACCAAACTTAAAATAAAAATAAATTTTACCGATTTTTGGCATAATAACGACCACGATGCTATCAAGACTAATCCATTATTTATTTTATTGTCTAAACAATTTGAATTGATTTTAAGCGCCGAGCCCGATTTTTTAATCTATTCTACTTTTGGCAAAAATCACAAAAAGTATCAATGTATTAAGATTTTTTATACAGCTGAGAATATCATCCCAAATTTTAAAGAATGTGATTATGCATTTAGTTTTGAGCCAACAGCTGATAGAAATTATCGCCTGCCAAATTATGCTTTTGCCTTTATAAATCAAGGTAGTCATAGGCTAAAAAATAATGCAGAAGTTATTCAATCAATTACTGGACAAAAACGCAAATTTTGCAATTTTTTATACTCTAATAAAAATGCAAAAACAAGAA
>VSKZ01000103.1 GCA_008364125.1 Candidatus Thioglobus sp.
GGCGACTATTTAGTCGCAACAACCGATGTCAGAAAGGCACTTAAAATTGAAATGGTAGCTCACACAGTTGGTGCTATTGATGGCTTTTTGTTAGCAACTATTTTGCTGATACCTATTACCAACTCTGGACAAATCAAAGTTGCCAATCGCGCAGCACTTGATTTTGAAACTGCCCCAATTTACAGACTAACAGTGCAAATCAGCAAAGAGGATGCCGCTAATAAAACTGCCCAAATCACCATCAATATTACCGATGTCCTTGAAAACACCATCACCATTGCTAACCAAACAATTACGCAAGCCATAGCAGAAAACGCTACTAATGGCGCTATTGTCGGCAGAGTGGCAACCACTGGCAACCCAACAGCTTTTAGCATAATTTCTGGCAACACCGGCAATGCCTTTGCTATTAACAACTCTGGACAAATCAGAGTTGTTAATAGCACAGCACTTGATTTTGAAACTGCCGAAAGTTACACACTAAGAGTGCAAATCAGCAAAGATGATGCCGCTGATAAAACTGCCGAAATCACCATCAATATTACCGATGTGCGATTCACCATAACTGGCGTTAATAACGAGTCCATCGAAGAAAACACCAGCTTTACCAGCAGCACTGCCCCAAATTTAGCTGGCGATAATAGAGTCGGCGCAGTTATTTACACTTTGAGTGGCGCTGACGCAGGTTTATTTACTATCAATGCAGCCAGCGGCATAGTTACTTCTGCTTCTACCACAGTTTTTGATTATGAAGCTCCAGCCAGCGCTGCTAACAGCAATGTTTACAACCTAACCATAACTGCCACTGATAGTGCCAGCACAGCGCAAACTGCCAATGCAAGTTTCACCGTTACTATCACTAATGCCCCAGCTGTTGCCTTAACCATCAGCGGAATTGCCGACACTAACGCTCCTGAAAATACTATATTCAGCGCAACTCCAGTTCTAAGTGCTGGCGCAATCGATCCAGTTGTTTGGACTTTGACAGATGAATCAACACTATTTACCATCAATGAAAATAGCGGCGTTATCACTTCAAAAGTCGCACTTGATTTTGACGAGGCAAGCGGCGCTGACAACTCCAATCAGCTTACAATCACTGCCACTGACTCTGAAGGTAACACTATCAGTTCCACAATCACTATTACCATTGCTGATGTTGATGAAGCTAGAGCCTTCGGCATAACTGGTATTGCTAACAGCGCTATTTATGAGAACGAAGTATTCACCAGTGCAACCCCAACTTTAACTGGCGCAACTCCAATCGGCACTATTATTTACTCTTTGACTGGCGCTGATGCAGGTTAATTTACTATTGACTCAACTACTGGCGTAATCATTTCTAATGCTGAATTTGACTTTGAAGATCCATCCAGCGCTGCTACCAGCAATGTTTATAGCCTAACAATAACTGCCACTGATAGCGCCAGCACACCACAAATTAACGGTGCAGACTTTACCATTACCATTACTGATGTTGTTGATACATTCACTTTCAACGGGCTTACTTATGGCTTAGTTGTGAGCCCAACTGGTAGGACTTGGTTAGATAGAAACCTCGGCGCTCGCCAAGTTGCCACTAATTCTACTGATACAGCTGGTTTTGGCGATTTGTATCAATGGGGCAGGCAAACAGATGGGCATCAGTTGAGAAACTCAGCTACCACAGTTGCTCATGCTGACAGCATCACCCCTAATAACGCAGATTTCATTGAGACAAACGACTGGACAACTGCTGATAACGCTGGCGCTTTGCGCTCGGCTGTTTGGAGCAGTTTTGATGGCAGCGGAATTTGCCCGATTGGTTATAGAGTTCCAATAATTGACGAGCTAATTGCTGAGAGAAATTCTTTGTCAATCAGCAGCGGCGCTGACGCTTACAACTCAATTTTAAAGCTACCAACTGCTGGAAATCGCTCAGCCACTGATGGCAGAATTAGCGACGACATCGGTTATTATTGGTCAGCCAATATTTTAGAAGTTAACGCAAATCCAAGCGCTTCCACTTTATTTATAAATGCCCAAAGATCAGCCATATCCGCCTCAGAAAATGCGAGCGGTTCATCGGTTCGTTGTATTCTAAATGTGGGCGAAAACCCTATTCCGCCGTCAATTGAGGCGCTAACCATTGGCAACCAAAACTTCAGTATTGCTGAAAATTCTGCTATTGGCACAACTATTAGCATCGTTTCAACAACCGGCAATCCAACAGAATTTAGCATTATTCGTGGCAATGATAGAACTGCCTTTGCCATCAGCAACTCTGGGCAATTAACTGCTGCTAATGGCGCGCTTGATTTTGAAACCAAGAAAATTTACACCCTAACAGTCAAAATTAGCAAAAATGGCACTGCCTCTAAAATTGCGCAAATCATCATTAATGTTACTGATGTTGATGATATATTAACATTCAACGGGCTAAAATACAGCCCAGTTCGGAGTGTGTCTAACAGGATTTGGATGGATAGAAACCTCGGCGCCAGCCGAGTTTCCACCAGCCTTACTGATGTAGAATCTTACGGCTATTTGTATCAATGGGGTCGAGAAAATGATGGGCATCAGTTTAGAGACTCAGCCACCACAACTACCAAAGTTGACAGCATTATCACTGCTACTGCAAAATTCATTATAGATAATGACGATTGGACAACTGCCGATAGCTCTGGAGATTTGCGCGCAGATGTTTGGAGTATTTTTGATGGCAACGGAATTTGCCCAGTTGGTTATAGAGTGCCGACAGAAGCTGAGTTAGAAGTTGAGAGGAATTCTTGGTCAGGCAATAATATTTCCAGTGCTTTTGATTCAAATCTTCGTTGGCCGCTTACTGGTGATCGTCTTGGCAATGATCTTCTTTTAGGAGGCAATGTTGGTTTCTATTGGACTACCA
>VSKZ01000104.1 GCA_008364125.1 Candidatus Thioglobus sp.
ACATTAGCATGTGGAATGGGCGGCTATCTTTGCCATAATTTTGCTGATTTTTGCCAGTTTTAAACACCTTAAAACCATTGCCACAAGTTTGCTGTTTTTACTCTGCGGTTTTGCTTGGATGGGGCTAATATCAACCCAGATTTTTAATGCCAAGGTTGATGATATTTTTCTCAATAAGCCGATTCTTGTGCAAGGCGAAATTGTCGAATTGCCAGAAAAAACTACCAATAAAGCTAAGTTTATTTTTCAAGCAAAATCACCTTTTAAAGGACGATTAAAACTATCTTGGTATCAAAATGATGATGATAATGAGGATTTTACGCCTGATTTGCAATCCGGAGATAGCTGGCAATTGCTGCTAAAAATCAAACGAAATAATGGTTTTCAAAATTTAAGTGGTTTTGATTATGAAAAATGGTTGTTTTACAAGCGCATCAATGCCTCTGGATATGTGCGTTTGTCGCCTCTTAATCATCGTATTGACAGCGCAAAAACTCTGTCGGTGGATAGAATTAGGCAAAATATTCGCCAATCTTTGTTGCCTATTTTTGACAAACAAGAGTTTGGCGGGGTGCTGAATGCGCTGATTATTGGAGATCGTTCGCTGATTACAAACGAGCATTGGGAACTATTTATGTCCACAAATACCACGCATCTAAGCGTTATTTCTGGGCTGCATATTGGTCTTATTTCTGGATTTATATTTTTGTTATCAAGCTTTCTGTGGCGGCGCTCTGTGCGTCTGAGCTTGATAATTCCAGCGCAAATCAGTGGCGCTTTTTTTGGGCTTATTTCCGCATTTTTATATGCCTCAATTGCCGGATTTTCCATCCCCACAAACCGCGCTTTTATTATGGCAAGCGTGGTTTTTCTTGCCATTATTTTTAGGTGCAATTTTAATACTTGGAAGCTTTATGGTTTGGCACTTTTTTTGGTGCTCATAAATAATCCGCTGAGCGTTTTGAGTGCTGGTTTTTGGCTGTCATTTTATGTGGTTGCGGTGATTATTTATGGCGTTGGACAGCATCAAAAAAAACATTGGATGTATCGCTTAATCTATATTCAATTACTGATTAGTATTGCTACTCTGCCTCTGCTTGTGTGGTTTTTTTCTGGCATTTCACTAACATCGCCACTTGCCAATATTGTTGCTATTCCAGTGTTTAGTTTTGCCACCATTCCGCTTGCTTTGATTGGCGCATTATTAAGCTTGATTGGGCTGCCTTATTTAGCTCAAATTGTGCTTGAAATTGCCAATCAAACCTTGATTTATTTGGCACTAATATTACAACAATTACAGCAACTTGAACTTAATAGATGGCATTATGCGCAAACTTCTTTGATAGATTTAGCTCTTTTTATCTTGGCAATTTTTATTGCTATTTCTCCAAGAGAATTGAGATTGCGCTGGCTTTCTATCCCTATTTTGGGGCTGATGATGTTTGCGACTACGCACAAAATAACCGATAACTCTCTGCTTTTAACCACATTTGATGTTGGGCAAGGATTGAGCCATATAGTGCAAACCAAAAACCATATTCTGCTGTTTGACACTGGCGCAAAATACCCTTCTGGCTTCAATCTCGGAGATAGCGTTATCAATCCATATTTGCAAGCAAAACACATCAGGCGTATTGACAAAATCATCATTTCCCACGGAGATAACGACCATATCGGCGGGCTTGATAGCGTTTTACAGAATTTTAAGGCAGACGAAATACTCAGCTCTGTGCCGGGGAGAATTAATGCGCGGGCAAAGAATTGTCAAGCTGGGCAAAATTGGGAATGGGACGGCGTATTGTTTGAGATTTTAAGCCCAGAAAAAGGCGGTTCTTTCAAAAATAACAACGCCTCTTGTGTGCTTAAAATTTCAAATGGAGATTTCTCTGCGTTATTGACTGGTGATATTGAAAAAGAAACTGAGCGCTGGCTGCTGCAAAATTTTAAAGAAAAACTCAAAAGCACAATTTTAGTAGCGCCGCATCATGGCAGCAAAACCTCTTCAACACAAGAATTTTTAACAGCAGTAGCGCCGAAAATAGTAGTCATTTCCAGTGGTTTTAAAAACCGTTTTAACCATCCAGCTAAAACCATTGTTGAGCGTTATCAGGCTAATAATATCAAAATTTTGCAAACCAATTGCTCTGGACAAATTGATATTATGCTTGCAGATGAGGTTAAAATTTTAAAATACCGTGAGGAGTTTAGACGCTATTATTTTCGTCAATGTGAATAGTTGATACGGCTGGCGTTACTGCCTAATAAAGCATCAACTTTCTCTATCAATTGCTGGCTTGGATTGACAAAATGTTCGCTACTCAGCTGCACAAAGCCGCTGGATTGTTTGATTTGATAATGTAATTTAACTGGACATTTACCTTGATTTTTCTTCAAAAGAGTTGCCAGTTGTTCAAACAATTTTAAATGCTGTTTATTGAGTGATATTTCAAAATTTTTGGCATATAACTCCCTTGCCATATCAATATTTTCAATTTTATCAACCAACAATTGCCAGCCATCTCGGTATTCATCTTTACTGATTTTTCCAGTAACCAACGCCACAGAATCAACTTGCAACTGCTCGCTAATCCCATCAGCACCAAGCACCTTGGGAAAAAGAACGCCGTTCAAAACAACTTTGTCATCTTCAAGGACGATAGTTGCCATTTGCTCGCCTTTTTTTGTAACTCTATGAAATACCTCGGAAATAAGTGCCAGCACTCGCACACCCTTATTATTTCTGAAAACAATATCTTGCGGCAAAGTTGCTGCAAATGCTTTAATATCACTTTTGTATTCATCTACCGGATGTTGATGAAAATAATATCCCAATACACTTTTTTCCAATTGCAAAGTTT
>VSKZ01000105.1 GCA_008364125.1 Candidatus Thioglobus sp.
TTGCCAAATCAAATCTTGGCTCAATTTGCACCTCAAAACCCTTTGCCTGTGCGTTAATCCAAGCAATATCTTTTTCGGTAGAAGTAGCATTAATCACCATTCGATAATTATTATCATTTTGATAATAAACAATCAAATCATCCACCACAAAACCAGCCTCGTTCAACATACAACTATAAAGTGCCTTGCCTTGGGTTTTGAGTTTGGCAACATCATTTGCAAGTAAAATTTGCAAAAACTTTTTCGCCTCAATGCCTTTGAAATCCACCACCGTCATATGCGACACATCAAACATCCCTGCATCAGTGCGCACCTGATTGTGTTCTTCTAATTGTGAACCATAATTTAGCGCCATCTCCCAGCCGCCAAAATCAACCATTTTGCCGCCAGCATCAATGTGTGCCTGATATAAAGGCGTTTTTTTCATAATCCTAATTTTTTTCCTTTTTAATATGTTTTGACATCAGCACAAAAGTCAGCAAAATCAGCGCAAAAGTCAGCCCCATTGTGCCGAATAATTTGAAGTTCACCCAAGATTCTTCAAGCTGCTGGGCAACAAGGCACAGTGCGGATTTGCTACTGCTGCTACAATCAAATCCGCTTAAACCAAAACGCTCATTGCCAGCAAAAAACGCATCATTTGCCGCGATTGAAGGCAGCACATAATAATAAGCGTTAATCCAAGCGATAGCAATAAATCCCAGCCCCCAAAGCCAAGTTATTTTGTGCCAGATTTGCTCAGGCAATTTGAGCTCTTTGCCGAGCATTTTCGCCAATATTGTTTGTTTGCCAATCCAAATACTCGCAATCAAAGCCGCCGCAAACACAATATATAACACGCTTACTTTCCACATAATAAAAACCGGATCATCAATATAAACCGTTATTCCGCCAAATACTATTAGCAATAACAAGCCGATTATTTGCGCCTTTTCAAACTTTTTTTGCCAAATATAGGTAATGGCAATTTGCACAAAAGTTGCTATAATCATTGCGATAATAGCGGAATGCAGACCTTGATTTTGATAAAAATGCAGCGCAGTTATTTTATAAACCGCAAAAAACAGGGCAATTGGAAAAAAGTCTAATAAAAGTTTCATAAACAATCCTTACAGCAATAAATTTTGCCGTTTTGTATTAGTGCTTCATTTTCTGGAATATGCGTTGCGCAGGCGCTGCACTCTACCATTTTGCTGCTGGAAGCTTGCGTTTTTAGCGCGCCGCGCTTGCTAAACTTTTTGAATAAATAAAACGCGACAAAAATCGGCAAAGCGTAGATAATTAATTTGATAAATCCCATAATATTGCAAGTTAAAAAAATGCAATTTTACCAATGCTTAGTATATAATTTCCGCTTTATTATTGCATCTATAACGTTAATTTGCCCGGGTGGTGAAATTGGTAGACACACAGGACTTAAAATCCTGCGCCTTCACCGGCGTGCCGGTTCGATTCCGGCCCCGGGCACCATACTCAAACCCTTTGTTGTTGCGGCTTAATAGCCTTCAAAACAAAGGGTTTTTTATTACACGCGAGCCGCAGATTAAAAATGACAAAACAAAACAAAATGCGTAAAATTTAATTCTTTATCAAAGCAGGAGTTGTTATGCAAAAAAACATTATTTCAACAAACAAAGCACCGCAAGCGATTGGCACTTATTCTCAAGCAGTGGCAGTAGTTGGAAATGAGACAGTCTATCTTTCTGGGCAAATTCCTTTGGTGGCTGAGACAATGCAGCTGGTTGAAGGGGATGTAAGCGCGCAAATTCATCAGGTGTTTAAAAACTTAAACGCCGTATGCGAGGCGGCAGGCGGCAATTTAGACAACATCGTTAAGCTTAATATTTTCCTAACCGATTTAGGCAATTTTACAATTGTCAACGAAATTATGGCGCAATATTTTTCCCAGCCTTATCCGGCGCGTGCGGCAGTTGGCATCGGGCAATTGCCCAAAGATGCACAGGTGGAAATGGACGCTGTTTTTGTCAAATAAAACCAATCAAATCAAACAGTGAATTTACTGTTAGAAGAGCCGATTATTTCAATCCACGGATTGGGGCCAAAAGCACGAGATAAGCTAAATGCAATCGGCATTTACAACTTGGAGCATTTGCTTTTTCACCTGCCTTTTCGCTATCAAAATAAAACCAATTTTGGCAGCTTGGAAACGGCGTCCGTGGGCGCTGAAATTTTATTGCAACTCACAATTATTGACACGCAAATTGTGCCATCACGAACGCAACAGCTATTGTGCCATTTAGCGGATAAAAATGGGCGGCGTTTGTTGCTTAGGTTTTTTCATTTTAACCAACATCAGCGCGAGCAATTAGTGCGCGACGATATTATCCAATGTTTTGGCGAAATAAAAATCGGCAAGAATGGTTTGGAAATGCATCATCCAGAATATCGCCTAATTTCCAAAGGACAAAAAACCTTGCTGGAAAAGACTTTGAGCCCAATTTATCCATTGACTGGAAATATTCATCAGGCGCAAATGAAAAAATGGGTGGATGCGGCGTTGCAGGCGCTAAAAAACTCAAATCTGACTGATAATTTTGCCAAAATCGCAGCCGATATGCCATCATTAAAACAGGCGCTGATGACATTGCATCACCCTCAAAATGATGAAAATTTAGATGAGATTGCTGAGTTTAGACATAGCGCTCAGCAACGATTGATTATTGAAGAATTGTGTGCACATCGGCTTAGTTTGCTAAAATTAAAACGGCTACGAGCAGGCAAAACGGCAAATGTATTTACGATTAAAAACACGCTTTGTAAACAAT
>VSKZ01000106.1 GCA_008364125.1 Candidatus Thioglobus sp.
CAAAACCATATTTTTATGGAGCTTCATCAGCAAAATAAAATTAACTTTTTAGGCAAGCGTTATCAATACAATCAGTTTAATGGCATTTTTTTTCAGCTAAAAGATAAATTATTAGACAATAAAAAAATACAAATATTGAGAGAAGAATTACAGCCACTTCTGAGCAAAACAAAGTTAAATGTTATTAGTGAAGAAAATATTAGCGTTTCGTTCATTAGTAATTTTGATGCCATTTTCGCCAATTTAGGGCAATTATTTATCAAGGACGATTTACAAATCTTAGCTTCATTAAGGTCGCCGATTGATTATTTATTTTCGCACTTTGTTGAAGATTATTATTGGCGATTTTTTGCTGATAAAAAGCGTAATACATTCGCTAAATTTAGTCAAAATTTGATTAATAATCCCGATGAAAGTTGTCATAAAATGTATTTTTTAGAGCAATATTTATCAACATTAGATAAAAATTTTAAGCAAATAACTATTTTACTTTTTGAGGATATTGATAACGATACCAACCATTATTTAACAACTCTTAGCCAGCATTTATCGCATCCATTAACTATTGATTGTTTGACTAATAAATCCAATATTACTCCAAAAAACAGCGACGGTTGCTACTCAAAACCTATTACTTTGGCTAGAATTATTGATTATTATTTAATTAAATTTCCTAATTTTGTTAAGCCGTTTTTAGCAAAGATAGTCAATATTAATTGGGTTAAAAAACAAGTGATATTTAAGGCGACTTGGCATCAATATCCTGATATTAAAACCAAACAAAAACTGGGTAATTTGTTAAATATTAACAGTGCTAATATTAATAAAAGATTGAATTTAGACACTGAAAAACTAAAAAAATATCAATATGTTTCGAACCAAAATAACAATGAAAACTAATCTAATTATTGCCACTTTAAACCGCCACAATAATTTAAAGTGTTGTTTAAATTCTATTAGCAAATTAAATCAATCATTTGATGAAATTATCATTGTTGAACAAGGCGATATTGCCAAAACTAAAACAGTTATTGCTGAATTTAATAACCTAAATATCAGCCTTTATTTTCATAGCGTTAAATCCCTTGCTCAAGCTCGAAACTTCGGTATTGAAAAATCAAGCGGAAATTTGGTTTTTTTTATTGATGATGATGTCGAATTAATAGAAAAAAACTATATCAATATTGCCTTAAATTATTTTAATAGCCATCCAAAAGTAATGGGTTTGACTGGCAATATTGCCAAAGATATGCAAATTTTTAATCGTTCATGGCGGCTAAAATTTTATGACTGGTTTTTTTTACTAAATGGGCGTAGTTTTAATATTTCTGCCTCTGGTTTTTATCAAAATAATTGGGGCAAAGTTAGCCAGCAATCTTGTCAATGGCTACCCGGTTGTAATATGGCTTATCGCAGGCAAGTTTTTGAGCAAGGTTTTCGTTTTAATGAGCGTTTTATTAGGTGGTCTTCGGGCGAAGATATTATGTTTTCGCATCAAATTTATCAATTTTATGGCAAAAATTCATTGATGTATTTGCCGCAATTTTGTTTGCACCATTTTGAAGAAAAAGGCAATAGCATCAACGAAATAAACGAGCTCAAAATGCAGATTATTTATGGCTTTATTTTTTGGCAAGAATTGATTTATCAAAAATCAACTTTTAATGCAATGTGTTATTTGCATTCTCAAATAGGGCTATTGCTATTATCTCTTTACCCTAAAAGATTAAAATCCAAACCGTATGCTTTTAAAACATTATTAAAATCGTATTATTTTTTGCTTAAAAACCATAAAAAAATCATTAATAATCAAATTAATTACAACCAATTTATTTTAGACAATGATTGATTTAATGCCACAAAAAGTCAAAACCAGCCTCATTATTCCTACCCTAAATCGTTTTGATGATTTAAGAGCTTGCTTAAATTCTATTGGCAAATTAAATCAATCATTTGATGAAATTATCATTGTTGAACAAGGCGATATTGCCAAAACTAAAACAGTTATTGCTGATTTTAACAACCTAACTATCAGCCTTTATTTTCATAGCGTTAAATCCGCCGCTCAAGCTCGGAACATCGGTATTGAAAAATCAAGCGGAAACTTGGTTTTTTTTATTGACGATGATACAGATTTAGATGAAAAAAATTATATTGATATTGCCATTAATTGCTTTAAAAATAATCCAAAAATGATGGGCTTAACAGGAAAAATAAAATCAAAATCAATATTCAAAAAACCAACTTTTGGCACAAAATGGCTGAGGAAATTATATCAATGGTTTATTAAAATTGTCAATATAACCTTGCTTTATGATGGCTTAAAAATGCAAGTATTAAAATCAGGAATTAACACACACGGGGTGATAGAATGCCAAAAACAATGCGATATTGAATGGACTCAGGGTTGTAATATGGTGTTTAGAAAAGAGGTGTTTGATAAGTTTAAATTTAATCAAAATTTTCTAGCATGGTCATGCGCCGAAGATGTGATGTTGTCTTATCAAATATATCAATATTATGGCAAAGGTTCACTTCAATATTTGGCAGATTTTTCACTTATTCATCATAACAGCCTCGATATGAATTGGAAGCCCATCATTTTTGGATTATTTTTAAAGCAATTAATAGCAATATCAATATA
>VSKZ01000107.1 GCA_008364125.1 Candidatus Thioglobus sp.
CATTGATTGGTTTGAAGCCACATTGATTATGGCATTAATCTCTTTTATATATGGTTTTGGCAACTCATTAAGTTTGTAAATTTTTTTGTTTAAAAACGGCAGAGTAAGAAAATCAAGCGCCATATTAATAGGCGAAAAAATAAAAGTCGGAATCCCCATCCCCATAAAATAAGTTTTAAACAACTCTATATTTAACGGCCTATTACGAGACACATCATAAACGCCAGCAATCAAATATATTAAAGCCAACCACGGCAAAAAAATTACTATCACCAGTAGCAAGCTTATATTTAAAGTTTTAGTTTTTAGCGTCATAATTTTTTATCTAAGAATTTTATATATTTTATCTCATAATTAGGCTGGAAAACTAAACAACAAATCATTGAATATGCGCAAATAATCACAAGCAAAAAAAGGTGAAGTCGGTCTGTAAGCCGGGTTCTGTAATAGACAGTCATTCATCTACGCGCATTGTTGCCAAAACGCTTTAGCACTCTACCCGCTACCTTGTGCGAGCAGCACCGATGGTAGCCTATTTGAGCTTGCTCCAAGTGGGGTTTACCTTGCCACGGTTGTTGCCAAACGCGCGGTGCGCTCTTACCGCACCTTCTCACCTTTTCCCATAAATGGGTAGTCTAAATCTCTGCAGCACTTTCCGTTATGTCGCCATACCTATCTGTTAGATAGCACTTTGCTCTGTGGAGCCCGGACTTTCCTCTGATAAAAATACCAGCGACTATCCGACCAACTTCAACGCTAATTATAGCCTCTTAATAATTATGTGAATATTTTATTTATATTGGTATATTATAATGTTATAATATACAAACTTTAAATTAAGGTCAATAATGAAAAAAATACTCTTAGCGCTAATCGTAATTTCTCTAAGTCAATTTGCATTTGCAAGCGCCAGAATGATTATCCATTTAAAAGAAAATGAAATAACCGAAAAAGTAATTTTCCAATGCGAAGACTTGACTGCCTGCGCCGAACGCATTCAAAGTCGCATAGAATCAGAAGGCGAATGCGATCCTCGGGTTGTAAAAGTGGAGTTTGAAACTGTCAAAATCCCCGGCATGGACGATGAAATTTAACAATCTTATTGATTTTCCAATAGATTTTCAAATACTGCATGAATGTTATCGCCCTGAGAATCAACCGCAACTGTAACCGGCATATCCTCTACTTCAAACTCATAAATAGCCTCCATTCCCATTTCTGCAAAGGCTATTTTTTTGGCTTTTTTGATGGATTTAGAAATAAGATAAGCCGCTCCGCCAACAGCAATTAAATAGGTGGCTTGGTGTTTTTTGATGCTTTTAATCGCAGCAGCTCCTCTCTCAGCCTTACCAATCATCCCCAAAATACCTGTGTTTTCCAGCATCATATCGGTGAATTTGTCCATCCTTGTTGCCGTAGTAGGTCCAGCAGGGCCAATAACTTCATCGCCAACAGCATCAACTGGGCCAACATAATAGATAAATTTGTTGGCAAAATCTACACCTTTTGGCAAGCCTTTGCCGGCTGACAGCATATCTTTTAGGCGTTTGTGGGCTGCATCTCTACCAGTAATAATTGTGCCGGTTAGTAATAAAGTATCGCCCACTTTCCAAGTTTTCATTTCCGCTCTGGTCAAGGAATTTAGCTTGATTTTTTTGTATTTAGAATAGTCCATTTCCAATTTTGGATAAATATCCATATCCACTTCTGGCAGCTTTGCCACGCCTGAGCTATCCACCGAAAAATGGATGTGGCGAGTGGCAGCACAATTTGGAATCATCGCAATTGCCTTTGAGGCAGAATGACTTGGATAGTCTTTAATTTTGACATCTAAAACGGTGGTCAACCCGCCCAAACCTTGCGCGCCAATACCCATTTCATTGATTTTTTGATACAAATCTAAACGCATTTTTTCAATATTGTTAGGATTAGATTTCTGTGCAATTTGGACAATATCAATCGGCTGCATCAGACTTTGCTTTGCCATCAGCATCGCTTTTTCAGCAGTGCCACCAACACCAATGCCAATCACTCCGGGCGGACACCAGCCCGCTCCCATAGTTGGAATTGTGTTTAATATCCAAGCATTGACATCGTCATCGGGCTGCAAAACCGCAAATTTTGCTTTGTTTTCCGAGCCACAACCTTTGGCTGCCACAATAAAATCCAACTTATCGCCCTGCACAATTTTAGTATGAATAACGGCAGGTGTGTTGTCTTTGGTGTTGGTTCTGGAAAATAGCGGATCGGCAACAATTGAGGCGCGCAAAGGATTGTCTTTATTGGTAAAAGCGCTGCGCACGCCTGCATTAATCATATCTTCCAAAGACATATCCGCATCCCAAACGACATCCATTCCAACCTCAACAAAAACATTGATAATGCCAGTGTCTTGGCATATTGGACGCTGACCAATGGCTGCCATTTTTGAATTAATTATTATTTGGGCAATCGCATTTTTAGCGGCCTTATGAGTTTCTTTTTCGTAAGCATTTGCCATCGCTTTGATAAAATCAGGGCTGTGATAATAGGAAATATATTGCAGTGCGTTGGCAACACTTTCGATAATATAGTTTTGTTTTATACTCATATTTACAAAATTTATTGGTTATTTATAGTATTATAT
>VSKZ01000108.1 GCA_008364125.1 Candidatus Thioglobus sp.
TGCAAGATCAGGTGTTTGGGCTGATGGCAAAAGGTATTGGGGCGGCTATGATGTCGTCTATGCAGAGCATTGAGGAAAATAATCAGACTGGAAACGATATAAAAAATGGCAAGATAAAGTTTGTTTTTGTTGCGCCAGAGCGTTTGCAAAACGATTACTTTTTGCAATTTTTAGGTGAACTTGATATTGCATTTTTTGCCGTTGACGAGGCGCATTGTGTGAGTGAATGGGGGCACGAATTTAGAGCAGATTATCGTCAATTGGGGCTGTTGAAAGAGCGTTTTCCAACAATTAACATTGCCGCATTTACAGCCACAGCAACCATTCAAGTAGAAAAAGATATTGTCAATCAATTGAAATTTGAAGGCAATGATAATGTCGTTCGTGGCAAGATTTTTCGTAAAAATTTATTTATAAGTGTCAAGCGCAGGGATAAAAATGGGTATGCGCAATTACTGGATTTTTTGCAAAATCAGCAAAATAAACAAGGCATTATTTACACACTTTCACGCAAAAATACCGAATCACTCAGCGCTTTTTTGCGAGAGCAGGGCTTTAAGGCGCGCGCTTATCACGCTGGATTGTCGCCTCTTGATCGTAAGCAGGCGTTTAGCGAATTTGTGAATGACGAGATTGATATTGTGGTCGCCACCATCGCATTTGGGATGGGGATTGATAAAAGCAATATTCGTTTTGTGGTGCATATGTCAATTCCAAAAACTATGGAGGCTTATTATCAGGAAATGGGTAGGGCAGGCAGAGACGGACTTTCAAGCGAGGTTTTGCTGCTTTATTCCACGGCAGATTTAGGTGTATTGGGGCGATTTATTGCTGATATTGAGAATGAAGATTATCGCAATGCGGCTTACAATAAGCTGGATTTAATCAAAAAATACGCTTTTTCTGAGGGTTGCCGGCATCAGGCGTTGAGTAATTATTTTGAAGATGAAATGCCTGCTTGTCAAACTCAGTGCGACAATTGCCTTAATCCAGATTCCGAGCGCAGCGATATTAGCGTGCATGCAAAAATGTTTCTATCGGCAATTTATCGCACTGGGCAGAATTTTGGGCAAGGACATATTGTGGATATTTTAATTGGCTCAAAAAATCAAAAAATCTTAAAAAATGAGCATCAAGATTTATCTGTTTATGGCATCGGCAAAAGCACAAATAAGGTAATTTGGAAAATTATCAGCGACCGTTTATTGGAAATAGAGGCTTTAAAAATAGGCGAATTTAAGGCGCTGAAATTGACTGATTTGGCACTGAAAATTTTAAAATCAGAGCAAGCAATAGATATTCGCGCTAGCAATTTACAAGAACAAAAAGAACAAAAAGAGCCAAATACCAATAAAAATCAGCCGCAAAAATACCAAGTTGATGAGCAAATTTTTGAGAAATTAAGAGAGTTGAGAACAGAAATTGCCAAAGAGGATGGGATGCCGCCTTATGTTGTTTTTGACAATAAAACTTTGACGGAAATGGCATATTTTTTGCCGATTGACGAGGATGGTTTATTGCAAATTAATGGCGTTGGAGCAGTTAAAATTGAAAAATATGGCGCGCGTTTTTTGGAGCTATTAAGAACATTGAGAACAGCAGATTTTCAAGAGCCTGAGCAAAAATCAGCCAAGTCAGGCAACAAATCACACGCAACTTATGCAACCACTTTGGCGCTAATCAAAGATGAAATGCCGATATTAGAAATATGCCAGCAGCGAGAACTTGCGCTATCCACAATATTAAAACACATCAATAAATTAGCAGAAGATGGCGAGATTGAACAGGCAAAAAGACAGCAGATTTTTGCCACAGTGCCGATGGATAAAAATACTAGCACTTGGATCGAGCAAGGAATTATGCGTTTTGGCTCGATTGACGAAGCGCAAAGTCAATTATTAATTTTCAAACAACTCAATCAAGGGCAATGAAAATTAAAACGCTATTATTATTGCTGATTTTTCCACTGGCAGTTTTTGCTGGAAAACCAGATTTATTTTTACTCAAAAACTATGACGAAAAATTGGATGTTGTCGGCTGGGTGATGAGCGAAAAATTGGATGGAATTAGAGGTTTTTGGAATGGTGAAAAACTGATTAGTCGCGGCGGAGTGGTGCTAAATCCACCAAAATATTGGACGCAAAATTTTCCAAATTTCCCCATCGATGGCGAACTTTGGACAAAACGCGGTGATTTTGAAACCGTTTCATCTATTGTCAGGCGCAAAAAACCTGATGAGCGTTGGGGAATAGTCAGTTTTAATATTTTTGAAGTGCCAAATCAGGCGGGCGGGATTTTGCAGCGTCTTATGATTTTGCAAGATTATTTAAAGCAAAATCCGAGCAAAATAATCAAAATCATTGAGCAAATACCAGTTAAATCTAAACAACAATTAAACGATTATTTGAGCAAAATCATCAATAAAAAAGGCGAAGGAATTGTGGTGCGTAATCCAAAAACTGCTTATCAAACAGGGCGATTGTCCAGCGCTTTAAAAGTAAAAAAATACCAAGATGACGAATGTATCGTGCTGGAAATATTAGGCGGAAAAGGCAAATACACCGGACAAATGGGCGCATTAAAATGCCAAGATAAGGCTGGGAAAATCTTCAAAATAG
>VSKZ01000109.1 GCA_008364125.1 Candidatus Thioglobus sp.
TTGGCATACTATTGTATAAAAATCGGCGGTCTTGGCAAATGGTGTTGCCGCACATTGGCGATGCGCCTTTGTCCACCCATTTTGTTAAAAATTTCAAGGTTTGGGATTCAGCTTCTTTGACGGAAATAGCGCTTTTTTTGACGCGCTCAACCAGCCCAGAGGCGTTGTGGTGCTTGGTATTCCACTCATCCATATTGTTTAAAATTTTGTCGCTATGGTGGATTGCCAACGCCGGACCTTGTTCCAAAATGTTGAGGTCTTTGTCGGTAACAATAGTGGCAATTTCAATGATGACATCGCTTTCTGGCAGCAAGCCTGTCATTTCCAAATCAATCCAAATTAAGTTAGTTTTTTTATCCATTTTTAACATCCAGTGCTTTCTTTGACAAAATCGTCCAATTTTTGATGTGCCGCGCCGCTGTGCAAAATTTTCAAAGCGCTGTCAACTCCATCTTGTATGGAATCAGTAATTCCTGACACATAAATTGCAGCACCAGAATTGAGGGCAATAATATTTTTTGCTGCGCCATCTTTGCCGTCTAATGCCTGCTGTATCAATAATAATGAGCTTTGTGCATCTTTTGCTTTGATGTCGTCAAGGCTACAAAGCGGCAGCCCAAAATCTACTGGATTGATGGTGTAAGTTGTGATTTTTCCATCTTTTAACTCGGCAACAAAAGTATCATCAGCAATAGAAATTTCATCCAATCCATCTTTAGAATGCACCACCATCGCACTTTTAGAGCCTAAACCTTTAAGCACATTGGCAATTGGTTCAAGCAGATTTTTGGCATACACGCCCATTATTTGATGCGGCGCTTTTGCTGGGTTGGTGAGCGGGCCGAGCACATTAAAAATGGTGCGAACTGCCAGAGATTTGCGTGCGTCAATGGCATATTTCATTGCCGAATGATGGGCTGGGGCAAACATAAAACCAACGCCAATTTTCGCTATTGATTTGCTAATCTTCTCTGGCGACATATCCAGATTAACACCGGCTGCCTCTAAAACATCAGCGCTGCCAGATTTGGAAGAAATGCTGCGATTGCCATGCTTGGCAACTTTGCCACCAGCAGCAGCAACGACAAAGGCGCAAGCAGTTGAAATATTAAACAAACCCAATCCATCGCCACCTGTGCCGCAAGTGTCAACCAAATGTTTTGCGTTGATATCAACGCCAGTTGCCAGCGAGCGCATCACTTTTGCAGCAGCAGTAATTTCGGCAATTGTTTCGCCTTTCATTGCCAGTCCAACCAAAAAACCACCAATTTGTGCATCTTGTGTTTTGCCAGTCATAATATCGCTCATAACCGTATGCATTTGCGCTTCGCTCAAATCTTGCTTGTTGATAACCGCTTTTATTGCTTGTTGTATATTCATAATTTTTGCATCAATGCCTCTATTTGTTCAATTTCCTTTGCCAGCGCCACTGTCAGCACGCGATTGCCGTTTTTGGTAACCAAAACATCATCTTCAATTCTGATGCCAATATTCCAATAAATTGGATTAATTTTATCACTCGCACGAATGTAAATGCCCGGTTCTACTGTTGTTACCATACCTATTTTATACTTCCTGTCCTGATTATTTTGCTGATAATTCCCAACATCGTGCACATCCAACCCGAGCCAATGCCCGGTACCGTGCATATAAAATTGCGTCAAATCACCATCAGTTGGCAAAATTTCCAAATCAATTAAACCTTGTTTGAGCACCTGCTTGGCAATTTTGTGCGGCGCTGTGATAGGCGCTGAGGGCTTGATGGCAGCAATTGCTGCTAATTGTGCATCCAGCACCAACTGATAAATTTGCCGCTGCGCTGGGCTAAACTTGCCGTTAATCGGAAAAGTGCGACTAATATCCGCGGCATAGCCATCCACCTCGCAGCCAGCATCAATTAGCAGCAACTCACCAGCATTTAAGCGCTTGTCATTTTTAATATAATGCAGCACGCAAGCATTTTTGCCGCCTGCCACAATCGGCTCATAGGCGTGTGTGGCATTGTGTTTTCTGAAATTAGCATCAAAAATAGCCCCAATTTCATATTCAAATAAATCGGGCTTAGTTTGCTCAATTGCCAACTGATGTGCTGCCACCGAAATATCAGCAGCTTTTTGCATTGATGCAATCTCGCTATCGTCTTTAATCAGGCGCATTTCGTGCAAATATTTTGCAAATGAGTGGGTTTTTGTGAGTGCCAAACAGTGCATAATTTCATCGTCTAATGGGCAAGGTTTGAAATCATAATAGATATTTTTTGCAGCTTTTATCAGTTGTGGCAATTGGGTTTTTAAGGCGCTAATTGGATAAGCCAAATCTGCTCCTAAAACCTTAGAAGCCGCATCAACGCCCAAACATTTGCCATTCCAAATTTCGGTTTTTGCATCTTTTTCGCGCAGGAAAATTATGTATTTACCCTCGCTAAAAACCGCAACTGCCTGTGGCTCAGAAAAGCCCGTCAAATACCAAAAATCACTATGCGCACGAAAAGGATAAAACACATCGCCATTGCGCAATTGCTAACACCATGGCGCCCAAAAATCTACTAAAATTGCT
>VSKZ01000010.1 GCA_008364125.1 Candidatus Thioglobus sp.
TGATGGAAAACTGGAAGCTTGAAGACCAAGATCAAATCACTTTATTAGGGTTAGGAAATTCTCTGAAACCACGGCATTTGTATTTATACAGAAGAGGCGACAAAGCTTTTGACTTCGACCAAACAGCACTAAATCGCAGCGAAATGATTTTAGGAATCCACGAATCTTTAGGCACGAGTTATCCCACAAATCGCGAATATTCCAGCATTTGGCTGAAGCGCGAAGTCAAAAAATTCAAGCAAAAAGCACCGTTAGAATTAATGCTAAGTGGCACGACCGGAATGAAACGCGTTTGGCATTTTTTAGATTGCACCCAAGGCTGGAAAGACTAATGGCAAAAAGTAAACTAATTGAAATGCAAGCTCAAAACGAGACGATTTTGACGCTGAAAATCCTAAGCAAAGCTACCGATAAATTGTCCGCTGAGATTGCATCTTTAGTGAGCAAAAATAAAACCAAATTTAAGCGCAAAGCAGTGATTTTAGAGATTGAAAACCAGCATTTTCAGGCGAATGAATTGGCGGTGTTGATGGAAATATTAACGCAAAATCAGCTGGTGGCAATTGGCATTCGTTCCTCGGTGCAAGAATTGATTGATTTTGCTGATATTTCAGGCTTGGCAATATTTGATAAACCGACTTTAACGCCGACAAAGCCAAAAGAAACCCAGCAAAGTCAAGCCCAGCAGCCCAAACATCGCCTGCCGAAAATAGTGGTAGGAGGGGTTCATACCTCAGAACAGGCGTTGTCCAAAGACAGCGATTTAGTGCTACTGGGCTCGGTTGAAACTGGCGCTGATGTGATTGCTCACGGCTCTATTTCAGCTTATCAAGAGATGAATGGCAGAGCTTTTGCCGGCATCGATGGCGATGAGAAATCCACTATTTTTATTCATTCTTTTAATGCACAATTGATTTCTATTGCTGGCATTTATAAGAAATTTGAAAAGCCTCTGCCCAAGTTGCACAATCACTCGGTGATGATTGATTTAAAAGACGACAAGCTCAGATTTAAAGTAATTTAAAGCGTTATGAATACAAAAGATTTTTTATTAGAACTTGGCACAGAAGAGCTGCCTCCTAAGATGCTAAGGCAATTGTCAAACGATCTTAGCGCCAATTTGACTAAGCAATTTGATGGGCTAAAACTGTCTTATTCCAAGGTTGAAAATTTTGCCACCCCAAGGCGTTTGGCAGTTTTGGTTAGCGATTTGCAATGCCAGCAAGATGAGCAAAAGATTGAACATAAAGGCCCAGCGATAGGGTCAAAAGAGGCAGCGATTGCTGGTTTTGCAAAATCTTGCGGCGTTGACAAATCTAATTTGCAACAAAAATCATTTGGAGAAACTGATTATTATTTTTTTAGCAAACAGCAAAAAGGCTTAAAAATACAAGATTTACTGGAAAATATAGTTGATACTGCAATTAAAAAAATCCCTATTACTCGGGCGATGCGCTGGGGTGATTTAGATTTTAATTTTGTGCGTCCTGTGCATTGGCTGATTATATTGCTTGGCGCTGATATTATTCCAGCAACGGTGATGGGCTTGATTTCTGGGCGAACAACACGCGGACTGCGATTCACTTTTGAGACGAAATTTGACATTGACAAAGCACAAAATTATCAAAAAACTTTATTGCAAAATGCAAAAATTGAGCCTGATTTTTCCAAGCGCAAAGAAATTATTCGTCAGCAAATTACCAAGGTTGCAGCTGCAAATAATGCGTCAGCGGTGATTGATGAATCTTTATTGGACGAAGTTTGCGCCTTGGTGGAATATCCGCGTGCATTTTCTGGCGTATTTGACCAGCGATTTTTGCAAGTGCCAGAAGAGGCGCTAATTTCGGCGATGAAATCCCATCAAAAATACTTCCATCTGCTTGATAATAAAGGTAAATTATTGCCAGCTTTTATCTCAGTGGCAAATATTGAATCGAGCGATTTATCTGTGATTATTGACGGCAATGAGCGAGTTATCAGTCCGCGTTTGAGTGATTCAGAGTTTTTTTGGCAGCAAGATAAATCAGCTTCTTTGGCATCAAGATTGCCAAAATTAGACAATGTTTTATTTATGCAATCGCTTGGCTCTATGGGCGATAAAGCCAAACGCATCGAAATACTTGCTGGCTATATTGCTGATGTTATTGGCGCTGATAAAACCCATAGCGCTCGCGCTGGATTATTGGCAAAAACCGATTTAGTAACTGATATGGTTGGCGAATTTGCCGATTTGCAAGGGGTGATGGGTGGCTATTATGCGCGCAATGATGGTGAGGATGAGGCAGTTTCCAAAGCGATTAGCGAGCATTATCACCCGCGTTTTTCTGGCGATAGTTTGCCCGCTACAAAAGAGGGATTAGCCGTGGCAATCGCTGACAAATTAGACACAATTACCGGTATTTATGGCATCGGACACAAACCCACAGGCTCAAAAGATCCGTATGCACTCAAACGCGCAGGGCTGGGTTTATTGCGGATGATTATTGAATCAGAATTAAAATTAGACCTACAAAATTTGGTGTTTAAATCCGCTAAATTGTATGAATTTAAAGATGCTTTAACAATGGAAATTTATAATTTTATCCTTGCGCGTTTAGGCGCATATTACCAAGAAAAAGGTATAGATAAAAATATATTGAAAGCTGTTTCTAATTCCACTCACAATGAAATTAAAAGCTCATCTGGCACAGTTTATGATTGGCATTTGCGCATTTTGGCATTGAATATATTTATGCAAAATGACGAAGCTAAAGATTTGGTGGAAGTCAATAAACGCATTAAAAATATCTTGAAAGACGAAATCCCAAAAAATGATAATACAAACTTTACAACTGCATATGAAGAAAATCTTGCCAAATCTTTGGCGGCGGCATCTGTAATTGTCAAGAAAAATAGCAACGATTACACTATGATTTTAAAAGTGTTTTTAGAGTTAAAGCCTGTCATTGACGATTTTTTTGACAATGTTATGGTGAATGACGAAAATTTGATGGTTAAAAATCAACGATTAAAATTAATCAGCTTAATAAGGCAATTATTTTTATCAATTGCAGATTTTACTTATTTATCAAAATAATGAAAGCCTTAGTCCAGCGAGTTTCCAGCGCTAAAGTTGAGATTGATGGCAAAATAACAGGCGCAATTGAGCAGGGAGTTTTAGTGTTTTTAGGCTTGGAAAAAGCCGATGAAAAGCCGCAAGTTGACAAAATAATCAAAAAAATATTGTCTTACCGAATATTTGCCGATGAAGAGGAAAAAATGAATTTATCCGTCAAAGATATTGGCGGTGCTGTGCTTGTGGTTTCGCAATTTACCTTAGCTGCTGACACCAAATCTGGCAGCCGTGCAGGGTTTTCAACGGCAAAACCACCAGCCGCTGCCAAGGTTTTATACGATTATTTTTTAACCCAATTAAAAAACAGTTATCCGCTTGTTGAAAGTGGGATTTTTGGCGCTGATATGCAAGTGTCGCTGTGCAATGATGGGCCAGTTACTTTTCTATTAGAATGTTAGATTTAGGCAAAAATTTACTGTTTGAATATCAAGATTTGCTGATTGCCATCGGCGCTATTTCAGCCATTATTTTTGTTGCCAGTCTTGCGCTGCTGCCTTGGATGCTGGGTAAAATTTCCGCTAATTATTTTGTCAAAAGCAAGGTCAAAACCAAAATCAAAAACCCTTGGCAATTATTGGTTGCGGCACTTAAAACCCTTGCTGCTATTTTGCTGCTAATCGCTGGAATAATTATGCTCATCACCCCTGGGCAGGGCATTGCCACGATTTTATTGGCTTTGTTGCTGCTGGAATTTCCCGGAAAACGCAGTTTGGAATTAAAAATAATCAACAATAATTCAACTTTCAAAACCTTAAACTGGCTACGGAGCAAGGCAGGAAAACCGCCTTTTAAGCGCTAATGATAAAAATGTATGGCATCAAAAATTGTGATAGCGTTCGCCAAGCGCAGAAATTTTTAACAGCCAACTTGGTGGATTTTGAGTTTATTGATTTTCGTCAAAACCCAATTGATGAGCAAACTTTGCAAAGTTTTATTGATGCCGCTGGGCTTGATAAAATTGTTAATAAACGCTCAACGACCTATCGCAACCTTAGCGAAAATGAGCGTCAAAACCCATCGCTGGCGCTGATATTAAAAAATCCAACTCTTATAAAACGCCCTGTTTTAGTAACTCTTAAAGGCATTGAGGTTGGATTTAGCGAAAAGTTGTATCAGCGATTTATTTAGTTTTGCTCTTTGGCAACTTCCTTACGCACTTTGTCCATATCTAATGCCTGAGCTTTTTTAATAACCGTTTCTAAATCAGCACCTGCCATCGCTCCAGCCTGCGAAAAAATGGAAATTTGTTCTCTAAAAATCATCAAAGTTGGAATCGAGCGGATTTGAAATTGAGCGCCTAATTCTTGTTCATCTTCAGTATTGATTTTGGCAAAAATAACATCGCTAAACTTGTTAGAAACTTCTTCATAAGTTGGTGCAAATTGCTTACAAGGCCCGCACCACGGTGCCCAAAAATCTAAGATAACCAATTCATTTTCTTTGATTGTTTTGTCAAAATTATCTTTGTTCAACTCTAATACTGCCATAATTTTATCTCTATTTAAAAAAAAATAATTATATACTAAATCCGTAAAATAACACCTGATAGCACCCAAAAACAACCGCCTTTATAAAAGATAAATCCTGTGGTGGATTTTGGTTTATGTAAATATCTCATTAGAATTATATTTCATTTGCCAAAACTTTTTTAATGGCTTTTGGGTAGAGGATGTGCTCTTGTTTTAGCACTTTTGCTGCTAAGGTTTTGGCGCTATCAGTTTTTTCAATGGCAACTTTTTGTTGTAGTATTATTGTTCCAGAATCCAATTTGTTGTCAACAAAATGCACGCTGGCGCCGGCAAATTTCTCGCCAGAATCGATGGCGCGTTGATGGGTGTTTAGGCCTTTGAATTTTGGCAATAGTGATGGGTGAATGTTGATGATTTTGCCTTTGAAGGCGGTTATAAAATCTGTGGATAAAATGCGCATAAAACCTGCCAGAACAACTAATTTAGGGTTTATTTTGTTGATGCGATTTATCAATTCTTGGTCAAAATCCTCACGGCTTTGAAAATTATTATGGTCAATAAATTCAGTCTCAATGCCAGATTTTTGGGCGCGTTTTAAGGCAAATACGCCGGATTTATTGCTGATGACTAATTGAATTTTAATTCCAATATCACCAGCATTATCAATGATAGATTGCAGGTTTGAGCCCGAGCCAGAAACCAAAACAACGATATTAAATAATGACTTGTTCGCCATCATTTTTGCAAATCTCGCCAATCAGCCAAGCGTTCTCGCCTTGTGCTTGTAAATGCTTAATGGCAGCGGCGCTTTCATCAGCATCCAGCACCAAAATCATCCCTACTCCGCAATTAAAAACGCGATACATTTCTGTTATTTCAATGTTGCCAGAGTCTTGTAGAAATTGGAAAATATCGGGCAATTTCCAAGAATCGGTATTTAATTTTGCTGCTAAATCACTTGGCAATACGCGCGGAATATTCTCCAATAAGCCGCCGCCAGTAATGTGCGAAATGGCATGCACCTCGTGCTGTTTGAGCAAAGACAGCACCGATTTTACATAAATTTTGGTTGGCTCAATTAGTTGCTGCATTTGTGCATCTGTGGGCTTTGATTGTTCAAGCACTTTGCGAATTAACGAATAGCCGTTGGAATGCGGGCCTGATGATTTGAGGGCAATAATATGGTCGCCATTTTGCACTTTGCTACCGTCAATAATGGCTGATTTTTCGGCAACTCCAACGCAAAATCCGGCTAAATCGTAGTCTTCGCCAGCATACATTCCTGGCATTTCAGCGGTCTCGCCGCCAATGAGTGCGCAGCCCGATTGCCGACAGCCCTCGCCGATGCCTTCAATTACCGCAACGGCAGTCTCGGTGTTTAGTTTGCCGGTGGCGTAATAGTCTAAAAAGAACAAAGGTTCAGCGCCTTGCACAATTAAATCGTTCACGCACATTGCCACTAAATCAATGCCGATAGTGTCGTGTTTGCCCAGCATTTCTGCGACTTTTAGCTTGGTGCCAACGCCGTCAGTTCCAGATATTAGCACTGGATTTTTGTATTTATTAGATAATTCAAACATCGCGCCAAAGCCGCCCAATCCCGCTAAAACGCCGTCTCTGCTGGTAGATTTGGCAATCGGTTTGATTTTTTCAATTAAATCGTTGCCTTTATTAATATCAACCCCAGAGTCTTGATAATTCAATGATGACATAGAGTTTTTCCGTATAATTAATTTATTTTTAGTCGGGCCATAATGAGCATCTATTCACTGCCAAACGCACTATCAATTTTACGCATAATTTTAGCAGTTCCAGTGGTTATATTTTTGTTAAATCATCAGTTCTTTGGAGCGATGATAGTGTTTTTTTTCGCTGGCATAACTGATGGTTTGGACGGCTGGATTGCCAAGCAATACAACTGTCAGAGCAGGCTTGGATCGATTCTTGACCCTGCTGCCGACAAGTTATTATTAGTCAGCAGCTTTATTACTTTATACATAATCGGATTGTTGCCTTTGTGGTTATTGGCGCTGATTTTTTTTCGAGATTTAATGATTGTATCTGGCACAATCGGCAGTTTTATGAGCAGTAACGAGGCGGAAAATATCTTATTGTCACCTTCAAAATTGTCAAAAATCAACACCGCTTTTCAGATTGCATTGGTGCTATTTTTGGTAACAACTGGGCTGTATCCGAGCTTGTCCGTATGGAATACCGTGTTTTTTATCATCGTTGCTACTTCCACTTTTTTGAGTGGCGCTGACTATATTTGGATTTGGATGGAGAAGGTCATCTATAAAGAAAAGCAAAAGCAAAAATGAAACAACTTGGATTACCTGTTTTGCTCAATTCCAAAATGCGGCTGGGCAATTTTGTTGGGGAAAAAAACGGGCAAATTTTGAGTTTTATAGACTCCTTATTTGCAAGCGAAGATTCAAATGTTGTAGTAGTTTCTGGCGCTAAATCAACCGGCAAAACCCATCTTTTACAAGGCTGCACTTTTGCCGCAATGGATCGTGGATTAAGCGGTGTTTTTATTGACTTAAAAGAGCAATTTCCTGCCAGCTTAATTGCCGAATTATCAAGTGCCGACTGGGTTTGCATTGACAATATCCACAAAGCCAGCAAAGTCGAGCAGCAAGAATTGTTTGATTTATACAACCAAATTAAGCACACTAAAACCCAGCTAATCGTCAGTTTATCTGCGTCAGTTGGCGAATTAGAATTATTAAGCGACCTTAAAACCAGATTATCTTTGGCAGTTAATTTCAGCCTTGAAACTCTTACAGACGAGCAAAAAATAGCCATTTTGCAAAATAAAATGAGCGACAAAAACACACGCATCGACAGCAAAATATACACCTATTTATTCAAATATTATTCAAGAGATTTAGGCGATTTGATAAGTGCCATCAACCAATTAGACGAAGTCTCTTTACAAAAAAAAACCAAAATCACCGTCCCATTAGTAAAACAAATATTGGATTTTGACGACCAGCAAACTGCGCTTTTTAACGAATCCTAAATTTAAACTTAGAGATTTTTGCCATCAATTTAGAAAAAGGCAGGTCGGAAAAATTGCCATATTTTGCTTTAATATCGGCAACTAAAACAGCAATATCGGCAATATTTTCAGTGTCAGATTGCAAAATAATTTCTTGCAAAGCCAGCAATCCGCCCATTTTTATTTTTGCCATTTGCCCTACGGATAAGTTGGATTGATGATGCGAATTTAGGGCGAAATCGCTGTTGCGGCGTAGGTTTTGATACAAATTTGCGCAATCGTCAGATGCCGATTTATTCAGGCAAGCGCCAAATTCTTTTTCGGCAATGCAATCTTTTGCGCCAAATTTACAGCCGCAGCGCCCGCTTAAAATTAAGTGCGAAAAAGCACAGGTGTAGTGTTTGTTTGACATACGCACACATTTTACACATTATAATAGCCACTTTGAATTCAGTATTAAATGGCTTATGAATTACTTCCCTATTTTTATTGATATTGCCAAAAAGCCTTGCTTGGTAGTCGGTGGCGGCGATATTGCTTTTCGCAAAATCAAATTATTATTAAAAGCAAATGCGCAAATTATTTGCGTTGCACCAAAATTTTGTGTTGGCATTTTGGAGCTTTCAGAGTGCAAAAAAATCACTTTATTAGCAAAAGATTTTGCCCCATCCGACATTCAAAAACAAGTGCTAATTATTTCTGCTACAAACGATAGCGCGTTAAATAGTAAAGTTTCTGAATTAGCAAAATGTGCAAATATTGCCGTAAATGTGGTGGATTCTCCCGATTTGTGCAGCTTTGTAATGCCCTCAATTGTTGACAGAAGCCCGATTGTTATTGCTATTTCATCCGCCGGAAAAGCACCAGTTTTAGCCAGATTGATTCGGGCAAAATTAGAAAGCACAATTCCAAACGCTTACGGCAAATTGGCAACTTTGGCAGGCAATTTTAGAGCACAAGTCAAGGCAAAATTCAGCAATATTGAAGACCGGCGCTACTTTTGGGAGAGGGCTTTTTCGGGCGTAGTGGCAGAAAAAGTTTTTGCTGGCAAAATTGACGAAGCACAAGCAGATTTACAGGCGCAACTTGATAGCAGCACTGACAGTGATATTGGCGAAGTTTATTTGGTTGGCGGCGGCCCGGGCGACCCAGATTTATTGACCTTTAAGGCTTTGCGTTTGATGCAGCAGGCCGATGTGATTTTGTATGACCGCTTGGTTTCTACCGAAGTGATGGAGCTGGTTCGGCGTGATGCAGAGCTGATTTATGTTGGTAAAGAGCGTGATAATCACAGCGTTCCGCAAGATGGAATTAATCAATTGTTGGTGGATTTGGCAAAGCAGGGCAGGCGTGTTTGCCGGCTAAAAGGCGGTGATCCGTTTATTTTTGGACGCGGCGGCGAAGAGATTGAAACCCTTGCTGAAAATAATATTCCGTTTCAAGTTGTGCCGGGAATTACTGCTGCCTCAGGCTGTTCGACCTATTCTGGCATTCCGCTGACGCACCGTGATTATTCGCAATCTTGCCGTTTTGTTACCGGACATTTAAAAGATGGCAGTATGAATTTGCCTTGGAGCGAGTTGGCAGCTCCGCAGCAAACCATCGTTTTTTATATGGCACTAAATGGCGCAAAATACTTGTCTGAGCAGCTGATTGCTTATGGAATGCGTGCTGATATGCCGGTGGCTTTGGTGGAAAAAGGCACTACAAAAGATCATAAAGTGCATACCACCACTTTGCTGGAATTGCCTAATCTGGTGGCAAATGAAACCATTCATGCTCCAACATTGATTATCGTTGGCGAAGTAGTGAAACTGAGGGAAAAACTAAATTGGTTTGAAAATAAAAAATAATTAGTTTTTTATGCCTAAAACTTTAAATATCATCGCTGCTGGACAAAAGCCGGTGAAGGCTGATTGAAATAAATTAAAGCCTATAAAAAAGGTGAACCATAGCCAGTTTGGCTCGCCAAAATTCATCCCATTTAATAATAGTGAGCCCATAATAAAAACACCTGCCAGAGCTGATACTGCGTTATTGATTGTCATATTTTTCTTGTGGTTTTTTTAAAAAATCTATTCTACCATATTAAATTTCTGTTTGGGTATAATGCACTTTTCAAGCGGGAGTGGTGGAATTGGTAGACACGCTGGATTTAGGTTCCAGTGTCGCAAGATGTGAGAGTTCGAGTCTCTCCTTCCGCACCATACAAGCAAAAGGAGCGTTTTTATGTTCCTTTTTTTTGTGCTTATCAATTGCCGAGGCAGGTAAAATCAGCACTTATGCACACCCTTATTCTACATTCCAAAAATTTGGATATTGCCACAAAAATGGCAAATATCATCGGTGCAAATTTTACTTCTAAATCCACACATTTTGTTTTTCAAATAGAGCAAAAAATTGATATAGCGCCTTTGCGCGCTGAATTTGAGGCGGACATAAATTATTTGCCTGAGTTTGATTTTTCACAAGTGGCACTTTTTGTCAGTGATATGGATTCAACTTTGATAAACATTGAGTGCATCGATGAGATTGCCGATTTTGCCAATTTAAAGCCGCAAGTAGCAGCAATTACCGAGCGCGCTATGCAGGGTGAATTGAATTTTAATACCTCACTAATCAGGCGCGTTTCTTTGTTAAAAGGTTTGAGTGTGGATGTGCTAAATCAGGTTTATAGCGAGCGTTTGCAGCTGAATACTGGCGGCGAAAAGTTGCTTGATTTTTTGCAAAAACGGAGTATCAAAACAGCTGTTGTATCTGGCGGTTTTAGTTATTTTACTAAGCGTTTGGCGCAAGATTTTGGGCTTGATTACCAGCGCGCAAATACTCTGAAAATCGCTGCTGGTAGTATAACTGGATCTGTTGATGGAGCGATAATTGACGCAGTTGCCAAAGCTGATTTCATCAATGAATTGGGCGAAAAATTGCAAATATCCAAGCAGCAGATAATTGCAGTTGGAGATGGCGCAAATGACTTGGAAATGCTTGCGCAAGCAGGATTGTCAGTGGCATATCACGCCAAACCTGCGGTAATTAAATCTGCAAATATCGTCATTAATCACGGCGGTTTAGATAAAATAATAGACTTCTTTGATTGATATATTTTGATTTATGCTACCTGAAATCGGACATTTTGCGTTAATTATTGCTTTGATAGCAGCGATTTTGCAAGCTATATTGCCGAGTATTGGGCTGATTGTTAAAGCAAAAATGCAAGGTAGTTTTGCGCTAACACAATTAAGTAGGCCGCTGCTGTGGATGCAATTTTTTTGGCTTTTGGTTGCGTTTGCACTGCTTATGAATGCCTTTGTGGTGGATGATTTTTCGGTCAAATATGTTGCCAATAATTCTAATACTAACTTGCCGAATGTTTTCAAAATGTCTGCTGTTTGGGGTGCTCACGAAGGCTCTTTGTTGTTGTGGTCGTTGATTTTGGCGCTATGGAGCGTGGCAGTTTCTGTGTTTTCCAAACGCCTGCCGACCCAAGTTGTCAACCATATTTTGATTATTTTAGGGCTAATTAGCGTCGGCTTTTTGCTGTTTTTATTGCTGACTTCCAACCCTTTTGAGCGGCTGGATATTGCCCCTCTTCAAGGGCGAGAGCTCAATCCGTTGCTGCAAGATTTTGGTTTGATTATTCATCCGCCGATGCTGTATATGGGCTATGTGGGAATGGCAGTGCCGTTTGCATTTGTGCTGTCATCGCTGCTTCGTGGGCAGCTGGATTCCACTTGGTTACGGTGGTCGCGGCCGTGGACTTTGGTTGCTTGGGCGTTTTTGACTTTTGGTATTACTCTGGGCTCTTGGTGGGCATATTATGAGCTTGGCTGGGGCGGCTGGTGGTTTTGGGATCCAGTAGAAAATGCGTCATTTATGCCGTGGCTGGTGGCAACTGCTTTGGTGCATTCGCTCAGCGTCAGCGAAAAACGCGGCGCATTCAAACATTGGACAGTGCTTTTGGCAATCACAGGATTTTCACTGAGCTTGCTCGGCACTTTTTTGGTGCGCTCTGGCATTTTGACTTCGGTGCATTCATTCGCCGCAGACCCTGAGCGCGGTTTGTTTATTTTGATATTTTTAACCATTGTAGTCGGCGGCTCGCTGGGATTGTATGCTTGGCGCGCAAACTTGATGCGTAGCAACAATAAATTTGCCCTATTATCAAGAGAAAGCGCTTTGCTGGTCAACAATATTTTGCTGGTAGCAGCGATGCTTAGCGTGTTTATCGGCACGCTATATCCGCTATTATTAGACTCATTAAACTTAGGAAAAATCTCAGTTGGTGCTCCATATTTTAATGCGGTTTTTGTGCCAATTATGATTCCAGCAACAATTGCGATGGCAATTGGTGGCTATTTGCGCTGGAAAAAAGACCAAGCTGGCAGAGTTGTGGATGCTATGATTCACATTACATTTGTAGTGGCAACAATCACTTTAATTGCTTATTTATCAATAGAAAATATTTATGTGATTTTGGCAATATTTTTGGCGGCGTGGATTGTGTTGCATTCGCTTTTATTACTGGCACAAAGGCTGAGACAAAAGGGCAAAATTAGCACTTCATTTATCGGGATGATTGTTGCCCATATTGGCATTGCCGTATTTTTATTTGGCGCCACGATAACCACGCAATACGGCGTAGAAAAAGACATCAAAATGAAAGTCAACGAAACTGTGGAAATCAAAGGCAACAGCTTTATTTTTAGAGGAGTTGAGAGATTTAGCGGAGCGAATTATACTGGTAATAAAGGCGCGATTGAGGTGCTGCGTGGCAAACAAAAAATTGCCATTTTAAAACCAGAAAAACGCCAATATGCAACTGGTATGCCGATGACCGAAGCGGCAATTAATCCATCGTTATTGCGTGATATTTATGTTGCTTTGGGCGAGCCTCTTGGCGATGGGGCTTGGAGTTTGCGCCTTTATTACAAACCGTTGGTGCGCTGGATTTGGCTCGGCGGTTTGCTGATTGCAATTGGCGCATTATTGGCAGCTTTTGACAAACGCTATCGCCGCAAAAGGAGAACATAATGAGCCTGTATATTTGGATGGTTATAATGCTTTTGGCATCGGTGTTGTGGCTGATTTGGTTTTTGTATAATCCACTAAAAATTGATGCGCTGGATTTGGAAAAATCCAACATCGAACTGGGACGGCAAAAGCAGGCAGAGCTTGAACAAGATTTGCAAGATGGGCTGATAGACCAGAGTGTTTTTGCACAAGCTAAGGATGAAATTGCGCAGGTGTTGGCTGTGGAAATCGGGCAAACAACAACATATCCCCAACAGCAAAAATCGCCAACAATTGGCTTAATACTGCTGGTTGCAGCGTTTTTTTTAATTGCTCCTTTGGCAACTTATCAACTATTGACCAGCAATGAAAATGCGCCAGTGGCAGCAGAAAAAACGCCTACTTTAACGCAAAGGATTGCCGATATTAACCAGCGTTTAGCGCAAACTCCAAATGATGCAAAAGCGTGGAGGTTGTTGGGTTTTGCACTATTTGAGAGTAATAAAATTGACGAGTCTCTGCAAGCTTACCAGCGCTCTTATCAGTTGGATGCAAAAAATGCGCAAATGCTCACAGAATACGCTTCAACTTTGGCAATTTCACAAAATAATCAGTTCACCGGCAGGGTTTCTACTTTGGTTCGAGAGGCGTTGGAAATCGACAAAAACCTGCCGGATGCCTTGTATTTAGCGGGCTGGGTAGCAATCAATGCGCAGCAATTTGAGCTGGCACAAAAACTTTGGAAAAAAGCTATATTGCTGTCAAAAAATAAAGCAGATAAGGCGGTTTTGCAGCAAATATTGGGCGAGTTGTTGCAGCTGCAAAACGCCAAAACTCCAAAGCCGACAGATGCAAAAAAATCTTTAACAGCGCACCAAGTTACCATTAAAGTAGCGTTGCCACAGCGCCTACTTAAACCTGAGTTTGAGGAGCATTATTTGCTGATTTATATCAAGGCAGCACAGGGGCGGCCGATGCCGATTGCCATTCAAAAAATTAGGCTAAAAGATTTCAGCGGAGTTGTAGTTTTGACTGATGATGATTCAATAATTCCAAGCAGAAAATTATCGCAAACATCCAGCGTAATTGCCGTTGCCCGTTTGAGTAAATCAGGCTCGGCAATGCGACAGGCCAGCGATATTGAGGCGCTAAGTCCGGTGATTAATGTTGCCGACAATCCCATTGTTAATTTGGAATTAAAGTAAATTATGAGCGCCACATTACAATTAGCACAAGATTTAATTGCCATTGATTCGGTTACTCCGAATGACAATGGTTGCCAGCGTTTGCTGACTGATAGGCTGAAAAAAATTGGCTTTGAAATTGAGAATTTGAAATTTGGAGAGGTTGATAATTTTTGGGCAAAATGCGGCAGCGATGCTCCGGTTTTCGTATTTGCTGGGCATACCGATGTAGTGCCAGCTGGCGGCAATTGGCAAACTGAGCCATTCCAACCGCAAGTGATTGACGGCATATTATATGGTCGCGGCGCTGCTGATATGAAAGGCTCGCTGGCAGCGATGATAACGGCAACCGAGCGTTTTGTGGCAGACTTTCCAGACCATAAAGGCAGTATTGGTTTTTTGATTACTGCTGATGAAGAAGGCGTGGCAATTGACGGCACAGCAAGGGTTTGCGAGTATTTAAAAGACAAGCAGCAGGTTGATTATTGCTTAGTCGGCGAGCCGTCATCCACCACTAAATTGGGTGATGTGATAAAAAATGGCCGCCGCGGTTCGCTCAATGCCAGTTTGACTTTGAAGGGCAAGCAAGGGCATATTGCCTATCCGCATTTGGCGCAAAATCCGCTGCATTTATTGCCGAGTGTGCTGGAAAAATTACTGGCAGAAAAATGGGATAATGGCAACGAATATTTTGCCAAAACCAGCTTCCAAATCTCCAATATTCACGCCGGAGACGGAACTACAAATGTCATCCCCGGTGAGGCTGAAATAGTCTTCAACTTCCGCTATTCAAGCGAGTTAACTCACCAAGATTTGCAAACAAGAGTGGAGCATATTTTGGACTCACTCAAAGTCAAATACCAAATAAAATGGAGTCATTCTGGCGCCCCATTTCTCACCCAAAAAGGCGATTTAGTCAGCGCCTGCACCAAAGCCATCAAAGATGTTAAAAATATCAACAGCGAATTATCCACCTCCGGCGGCACTTCTGACGGCCGTTTCATCGCCCCAATCTTGGGCGCTCAAGTAGTAGAACTAGGCCCTATAAACGCCACTATCCACCAAGTTGACGAATGCGTCATCGTGCAAGATTTAGATGATTTAAGCGAGATTTATTACCAAGTTTTGAAAAATATTTTGGTTTGAAAATGTTAAATTCAAATCTAATCCCGATAGGTTTAATTTTCTTAAATAATGCTAATAAAAACAACAAAATTTTTACGCATATATTTTAAAAACAGTAAGCGATAGTTATATTAATTACAGGTAAAATAAGAGTTTTTTTATATTCAAAATCCTATGTTTGACAACAAATTATTTGAAGATTGGCTTGACAAAGAGGCGAATGATGCTATGCAAAAAATCACCTCTGGAGAGCCTACTTCGCCAAATGAAATGATGGTTTTAGTGCTTAAAGCGCAAACTAATCACATAACTCATATGGAGCAAGATTTGCGAGGTGAAATGATAACTTTACGCAAAGATATGGACAAGCGCTTTGAGCAGGTGGACAGACGCTTTGATGCCGTGATAGGGCGGATAGATAGTTTTATGAAATGGTCGTTTTCTACGACACTGATTGTCGGTGGGTTTGTAGTGGCAGCTATTCGTTATTTGTAATTTTTCACAGCCTTTTAATAAAAGTTATGATTTTTGATGTTATAACTTTATTTCCTGAAATGTTTGCGGCGTTAAAGACCGAAGGGGTGATTGCGCGGGGGGTTAAAAAATCATTGCTGGAGATTAACACTTGGCAGTTGCGTGATTTTGCTACTAACAAACATCGTAATATTGATGATTCTCCTTATGGGGGCGGGGCTGGTATGGTGATGCAAGTGCAGCCGATTCGTGATTGCATTGGCAAAATCAAGCAGCAAAATCCTAAAACAAAAGTCATTTATCTATCGCCACAAGGCAAAAAATTGACGCATAAAATCGCGCTTGAACTCTCTAAATTTGAAGCAATTACCCTGCTCTGTGGGCGTTATGAAGGGGTGGATGAGCGGGTGATTGAGTTTGATATTGATATGGAAATATCCATCGGCGATTATGTGATTAGCGGCGGCGAACTTGGCGCTATGGTGCTGATTGACGCTGTTAGTCGGCAGCTTGACGGGGTGCTTGGCAATCAGGATTCTTTGGATGATTCGTTTGCAAATGGACAGCTGGATTATCCGCATTACACCCGCCCAGAAATCATCGATGGGCAAGCAGTGCCTGCGGTTTTGCTCAGTGGGCATCAGGCAAATATTAATGATTGGCGTAAAGATAAGGCGTTTGAAATTACTCAAAAAAAACGACCTGATTTATTGAATAAATAACAGGTTATAATATTTGTTTTTATGCTTATTTATAGGGGCGATATATGAAGTTTGTAACCGCAATTCTCAGGCCGCATCAATTAGACGATGTGCGTGAATCCTTGTCAGAGGCTGGCGTATCTGGCATTACCGTAACCGAAGTCAAAGGCTTTGGGCGGCAAAAAGGTCATACAGAAATGTATCGTGGCGCCGAATATCAGATTGATTTTTTGCCCAAAGTCAAGTTAGAAATCGCAATTTCAGCGGCAAAATTAGAGCAAGTTATTGAAGCAATTATCAATGTTGCCAATACTGGAAAAGTCGGTGATGGCAAAATTTTTGTAACTGATTTAGAAAAAGTGGTCAGAATTAGGACGGGCGAGCTCGACCAAGACGCATTATAAGGGGAAAAAATGAGAAAAATATTATTGTCGCTATTGTCATTATTGCCGTCAAGTGCGTTTGCAGCTGGGATTGACGGCGCAAATACTGCTTGGATTTTAAGCTCAACGGCACTGGTTTTGCTGATGACGCTGCCGGGTTTGGCGCTGTTTTATGGCGGCTTGGTGCGCAGCAAAAATATTTTGTCGGTGTTGATGCAATGCTTTGCTATCGCTGCGATTGTGTCGATTTTGTGGCTGATAGTTGGCTATTCAATCGCCTTTGCTGATGGCAACGCCTACTTTGGCAGTTTGTCCAAATTTATGCTCGCCGGAGTTACTCAAGAATCGCTAAGCGGTGACATCCCCGAAAGCCTATTTGTCTTATTCCAAATGACTTTTGCCATCATCACTCCAGCGCTGATGGTGGGCGGTTTTGCCGAAAGAATGAAGTTTTCAGCAGTTTTACTATTTAGCGCAATTTGGCTAATCGCAGTTTATGCGCCAATCACGCACTGGGTATGGGGCGGCGGCTGGCTCGGCGAGATGGGGCTGCTTGATTTTGCTGGTGGCACGGTGGTGCATATTACTGCTGGTGTTGGCGCTTTGGTGGCGGCTATTGTGGTTGGTCCGCGTAAAGGATTTTTGACAACCCCAATGCCGCCGCATAATATGACAATGGTGGTAACTGGTGCTGGGATGCTTTGGGTTGGTTGGTTTGGTTTTAATGGCGGCTCGGCGCTGGCAGCAAACGGCGATGCGGCAATGGCAATCTTGGTTACCCATATTTCAGCAGCAGCAGCAACAGTAACTTGGATGTTTTACGAATGGGTAAAGTTTGGCAAGCCAACCGCACTCGGAACGGTAACAGGTATGGTTGCTGGCTTAGGCACAATTACCCCAGCATCGGGCTATGTTGGTCCGGCAGGGGCGCTGGTAATCGGTGTTGCTGCTGGGATTGTGTGTTTTAATGCGGTGATTATAATCAAGCAAAAATTCAAAATTGACGACTCATTAGATGTTTTTCCAGTGCATGGCGTGGGCGGAATTTTAGGCACAATTCTGGCAGCTGTGTTTGCTTCAAGCGAGCTGGGAATATTCAGCGGACAAGGCTTGGCAGCTGGCGCTACGATTGCCTCACAGCTGCTGGTGCAATTTATCGGAGTGCTGGCAACTTTTACTTGGGTGGCAATTGTTACTTACATTATCCTCAAATTTGTCGATGCAATTATTGGGCTCAGAGTCAGCGCCGAACAAGAGCAACAAGGTTTAGACATCACTTCTCACGAGGAAGTTGGCTATAATTTATAACTTATTTGATATATGCGAATTAAGCACCCACTAACAGGCTCTATAGTTGCGCTAATTACCCCGATGTTTGAAGATGGTTCGGTGGATTTTGACGCACTTGCCGACTTAATTGAATTTCATATTGAGAATGGCACCAAAGCCATTGTTTCTATGGGAACTACCGGCGAGAGTGCAACATTAAATCAAGCCGAGCATATTAAAGTTATGCAAAAAACCAAGGCTATTGCTGCTGGTCGGATTGCCATTATTGCTGGCACTGGCGCCAATTCCACCACTGAGGCGATTGAGCTAACGCAAGCTGCCAAAGACATCGGCGCAGATGCTTGCCTATTGGTAACTCCATATTACAACAAACCCACACAAGAAGGGCTATATCAGCATTACAAAGCCATTGCTGAGGCTGTTGATATTGAGCAGATTTTGTATAATGTGCCGAGCAGAACGGCAGTAGATTTATTGCCAGAAACCGCTGTGCGCCTATCGGCAATTGACAATATTATCGGCATCAAAGATGCAACTGGCGATTTGAAAGTTGCACAAGCGCTGATAAATCAGTGCCCAGCAGATTTTTTGCTATATAGCGGCGACGATGCAACTGCGGTTGATTTTATCCTCATGGGCGGCCACGGCGGAATTTCAGTAACTGCTAATGTAGCGCCAAAAGAGGTTTCGCGCGCCTATCAGGCTGCTTTTGCAGATGATGAAAAAACTGCCCAAAGTATCAACATAAACTTATATAATCTACACCAGAATTTATTTATTGAATCAAATCCGATTCCAGTAAAATGGGCGTTACATAAAATGGGAAAATGCAAGGCGGGAATTCGCTTGCCTTTGACAAAATTATCACCAAATTATCAAGCAATATTAGCACAAGATTTGGTCAATTTAGGAGTTATAAAATGATAAAAATATTAACCATCATATTGCTTGCATTTTCATTGGCAAGTTGTTTTTCCAGCAATCCAGAAAAGCAAAAAAGCACAAATATTCTTGGCAAAAAAAACATTCAATATTATTCAAATAAAACCGTATCTTCACTGAAAATACCACCAGATTTAACCAAGCCAAACTCTGAAAATGCCTTTAAAATTAGCGAATATGTGCAAGATGTCAAAGAGGACATAGTTGATTTTTCTAACAATGAATCCAAAAACAATGTTGCGAATATTTTGCAAAATACTAATGTTAAACTTAAAAGATTGGGGCAAATTCGCTGGATTATCGTTGACAAAAAGCCAGATGAAGTGTGGAATTTGGCAAAATCTTTCTTCAAATCACACGGCTTTGCCATTAAAAAAGCGGATAAAAATATCGGGGTAATGGAAACGGATTTTTTAGAAAATCGCCAAGAAATTCCTGACGAATCTGTTGGCTTTATAAGGTCAATGCTCAAAAAAGCCTTTAAAGCAAGGTATGCGTTGCCAACAATTGATAAATATAGAGTGAGAATTGAGCCTGCTGATAATGACAAAACCGAGGTTTATTTCACTTTGAAATCTATGAAAGAAGTGATTACAGATGCTGGCGGCGACACTGAAAACACCATTTGGCAAGTGCGCGACAAAGACGAATTGCTGGAAACTGAAATGCTTTATCGCTTTATGGTCTATCTCGGCAGCGACCGTGCAAAAGCAAAAGTGCAAATTACTAAATCCCAAGATGAAAAGAAAACAAATGTTAAATTATTAGACGGCGTTGGCGGTTATTCTAAGTTGCAATTCTCTTTAAGTCGCTATGAAACTTGGGAATATGTCGGCTGGGCACTTGATCAAATGGATATTGATATTGGGGACAAAGATATAAAAGAAGGCAGTTTTTATATCAATGTTGCCAAGGATAAAGACAAGGGCATTCTATCAAGAATTTTTGGCAAAGATGCGATTAAAAAATCATATCAAATCATCGTTAAGCAAATCAGCAGCAATAGCACAGATGTATATTTTAACGATTTGACTGATAAAAATGAGCAAACAACTATTGATTTCAGCCGCAAATTACTCGGCGATATTGCAGGGCAATTTAAGTAATATCAAAGTGTTAGGCAGTTTTCGATGCATTATCATTGATAAATTATGCAAGCATTCATTCAGCAAATAGTCCAAAAGCAAACTCTGCCGGATGATTTGTCTGATGAAGATTTAGCGCAATTTTGTCAAGCTGCCAACCTATCTTATCGTTCTGGTTCGCCTATTATTAGTGATAAAAATTACGATTTTGTCTATCTTGCCGCCCTCAAACAAAGGCTGCCAAATCACCCATTATTGCAAGCCGTAGAACCAGAAGGGCAAGGCTTTTCCACCGATAAAGTAGCGCTGCCAGAAATTATGCTTTCCACCGATAAAGCCTATTCAAAGGAGGAAATCTGCAAATGGACGGACAGATTGTTAAAAGCTGCCGCCGAGATTGATTTAGATGCTGATAAAATTAAAATCAAAGCCACGCCAAAGCTTGATGGTTTTGCCGGTTTTGATGATGGCACTCGTTTATACACTCGCGGTGATGGCAAAAATGGCAGTGATATTAGCCGAGTATTTGAACGCGGGATGCAAATATATAATCAGACTGAACGCGGACAAGGTGCTGGCGAAATTGTGGTTAAAAAGAGTTATTTTGCCCAACATCTGGCAGACAGTTTTGATTATCCGCGCAATTTTCAAGCCAGTATGATTAAGGAAAAAACACTGGACGACAAGGCTCAGAAAGCGATTACTGACAAAGCCGCCCTGTTTGTTCCATTTGCGCAACTGCCAAATTGGCAAGGCGATATTAGTGAGTTGAATGCCAAATTTGACAGCATTGTTGCCGAAATTATAAACACGGTAGATTTTGATGTAGATGGCGTGGTATTTGAGGCAACGAATGCTGATTTGAAAAAACAGATGGGCGCTAATCGTAAATTTCATCGTTGGCAAATTGCCTTCAAAGAAAACAAAGATAAGGCGCAAGTCAAAGTGTTGTCGGTAACTTCTCAGGTAGGGCGCACTGGTAAAATCACTCCGGTAGCAGAATTGCAACCAACGCAATTAAGTGGCGCAACTATTCATCGCGCTACTGGGCATAATTATGGCTTGGTCAAATCGCAAGGTTTGGGCGCTGGCAGTATCGTTGAATTAACGCGCGCTGGTTTGGTAATTCCTAAAATCAACAAAGTCATCAAAACTGCCGAGGTTGATATTCCCAGTGTTTGTCCGAGTTGCGCTGGCAAACTTCATTGGGACTCTGATTTTTTAATGTGCGGCAATCACAATTTATGTCCGGCGCAAGTGATTGGTAGGATGGAATATTTTTTCAAAATCCTCGGCAATAATGATGGTTTTGGTGTTGCCACTATTGAAAAATTGTATAAGTTTGGAGTGCGTGAAATTTCGCAGATTTATGCGCTGAATGCCGATGGTTTTATGCAAATGGG
>VSKZ01000110.1 GCA_008364125.1 Candidatus Thioglobus sp.
TATTTTAACGCAAGATAAAAACGCCAGAGTTGCCTGCGAGGTTTTAGTTAAAGACAATAATGTGATTTTAGCAGGCGAAATTAGCACCAGCGCCAATGTTGATTTCCACAAAATAGTGCGTCAAACTATCAACGATATTGGCTACAACAAAGACGAATACGGCTTCACTGGCGACTCGTGCAAAATCATCGATTTATTGGGGCGACAATCAGCAGAAATTGCCCAAGGTGTTGATGAATCTGCCGACCACGAACAAGGCGCTGGCGACCAAGGATTGATGTTTGGTTACGCTTGCAATGGCACAGATGTTTTGATGCCAGCACCGATTTTATATGCCCATCGATTAGTCAAAAAACAAGCAGAATTAATGAAAAATGGCAGCTTACCATGGCTGCGTCCTGATGCAAAATCGCAGGTTTCTTGCATTTACCAAAACCACAAAATCATTGGCATTGACAGCGTGGTTTTGTCCACTCAACACGATGCAAATATCCCGCAAAAACAGTTGAAAGAAGCGGTTATTGAGGAAATCATCAAGCCAGTTTTGCCCAGCAAATGGCTGAATGCTGACACTAAATATCACATAAATCCAACCGGCGCTTTTGTCGTCGGCGGCCCGGTGGGAGATGCGGGGCTGACTGGGCGCAAAATTATCGTTGATACTTATGGCGGAATGGCGCGCCACGGTGGCGGTGCATTTTCTGGTAAAGACCCATCAAAAGTGGACAGAAGCGCCGCTTATGCCGCCCGCTATGCAACAAAAAATATCGTTGCTGCTGGGCTGGCAGAGCGCTGTGAGATTCAAATTTCTTATGCGATTGGGGTGGCAGAGCCGACTTCAATTAGCGTGCAAACTTTTGGCACTGGCAAAATTGCTGATAATTTAATTGAAAAATTAGTGCGTGAACATTTTGATTTGCGCCCTAAGGGGCTGATAGCGATGCTGGATTTAAAGCGCCCTATTTACCAACAAACCGCAAGCTACGGACATTTTGGACGCACAGAAGACGACATTAGTTGGGAGAAAACCGACCGTGTGCATCTGTTAAAATAGCAAATACCAAGAAGCGTTGCGGTGGATTTTCCATTAGGCTTGGCAATCAAAACTACGCTTATTTTAATTTTTAATTGGAGCATAAAATGAGCAACTCAACGATAAAAAACTCAGATTACAAAGTGGCAAATATGGATTTGGCAGATTTTGGACGCAAAGAAATCCAGCTGGCAGAAAAAGAAATGCCAGCACTGATGGCGCTAAGAAACAAATACAGCAAGGAAAAACCTCTGCAAGACGCAAGGATTTTGGGCTGTATTCATATGACAATTCAAACTGCGGTTTTGATGGAAACGCTGGTGGATTTAGGCGCTGAGGTGCGTTGGTCGTCATGCAATATTTTTTCCACTCAAGACCATGCTGCCGCTGCTATGGTGGCGGCTGATATTCCGACTTTTGCTTGGAAAGGCGAAACTGAAAAGGAATTTTTATGGTGCATTGAGCAGACTATTTTATCCGCTGGCAAGCCTTGGAATGCCAATATGGTGCTGGATGACGGCGGCGATTTGACCCAAATGTTGCACGAAAAATATCCAGCGATGTTGGCTGATATTCACGGCATTAGCGAGGAAACCACCACCGGCGTTCACCGTCTGTTAGAAATGTTGGAAAAAAAGCAACTCAAAGTGCCTGCTATCAATGTCAATGATTCGGTTACCAAATCAAAAAACGACAACAAATACGGCTGTCGCCACTCGCTAAATGATGCCATAAAACGCGGCACAGATATGCTAATGGCAGGCAAAAAAGCCTTGGTTATCGGCTATGGCGATGTCGGCAAAGGCTCGGCGCAATCGCTCAGACAAGAGGGAATGATTGTTAAAATCAGCGAAATTGACCCAATTTGTGCGATGCAAGCTTGTATGGACGGCTTTGAAGTCGTAAGCCCTTACAAACAGGGCAATAACACCGGCAAAACCAAAGACATCGACCAGCATTTATTATCCACCACCGACTTAATTGTAACCACAACTGGTAACTACAATGTGTGCGATAGCGCTATGTTAAAAACCCTCAAACAAGGCTCAGTGGTCTGCAATATCGGCCATTTTGACAACGAAATTGACACCCAATTTATGCGCGATAATTGGTCATGGGATGAAGTCAAACCGCAAGTTCATCGCATCAACAGAAGCGCCAATAAAGATGATTATATCATTTTATTATCCGAAGGCAGATTGGTCAATTTAGGCAATGCCACGGGGCATCCAAGCAGAATTATGGACGGCTCATTTGCCAATCAAGTGCTGGCACAAATGCACTTATTTGCTCAAAAATTTGCCACCAATGGCGGCGATATTTATGTCGAAGTTTTGCCAAAAAAATTAGACGAAGAAGTCGCAGCCGATATGGTCGCTGGTTTTGCCGGCGTTATCACCAGGCTCACCACCGAGCAAGCCAGCTATATCAATGTGCCAAAACAAGGCCCAT
>VSKZ01000111.1 GCA_008364125.1 Candidatus Thioglobus sp.
ATGGAATTGTGGGGCAAACGCGGAGACATAGCGAAGACACTTTCTGGCGGAATGAAAAGGAGACTGATGCTGGCGAGGGCGCTTATTCATCAGCCTAAAATCCTTATTTTAGACGAGCCAACTGCCGGAGTAGATGTTGAAATTCGGCGCTCAATGTGGGTGTTTTTGCAAGAGCTAAACCGTCAGGGAATGAGTATTATTTTGACCACGCATTATCTGGAAGAAGCGGAATCTTTGTGCCGCAATATTGCCATTGTAGATAATGGAAAAATAATTAAACAAACAAATATGCGTGATTTATTGGCGCAAATACCACGGCAAATTTTGATTTTGGAAAGCTCCAAAAAGTTAGGAAAAATTCCAACTGGGCTGGAATTTTCAATCACCAAATTAGACGAATATTCGCTTGAAGCATCGGTGTCATCTGGGGTCAATATCACCCAAGTATTGCAAATTCTATCCGAAAATGGCATTGAAATTAAATATGTCAAAAGCGCGCAAAATCGCTTGGAAACCCTGTTTTTAGATTTAATCGAGGACAAATAATGTGGGTTCAATATAAGACCATTATTATCAAAGAAACTATGCGTTTTTTGCGTATTTGGTTGCAAACAATTTTTCCACCAATTATCACCACTTCGCTATATTTGCTGATTTTTGGCGGGTTGATGGGCGAGCGTATTGGGCCGATGCAGGGCGTGGATTATGTGCATTTTATTATTCCGGGAATTATTTTAATGACCGTAATTAGCAATTCTTATGCCAATACTGTGGCATCGTTTTTCTTGGCAAAATTCAATCATAGTGTGGAGGAAATGATAGTGTCGCCGATTTCCAATTGGGTGATTTTGCTGGGCTATGTTTCCGGCGGTGTGCTGCGTGGTTTTTTCGTTGGCGTAGCAGTATTTTTCACGGTTTTGCTGTTTGTAGATTTTCAAATTTACTCCATTTCAATTGTGTTGACAATCTTTTTATTAACGGCTATTTTGTTCTCACTGGCAGGATTTATCAACGCAATATTTGCCCAATCTTTTGATGATATTTCCATAGTTCCAACCTTTATTTTAATGCCGATGACTTACCTTGGCGGGATGTTTTATAGCGTCAAAATCTTGCCAGAATTTTGGCAAACCGTCAGCCTGTTTAACCCAATTTATTATATGGTTGACAGTTTTAGATTAGGTTTTTTAGGCAACAGTTCTTTGGCTTTTTCCACTTCAATTTCTGTGCTCCTTTTGCTGATTTTGCTGCTGAGTTTAGTGGCATTTTATTTGCTCAAAAAAGGTGTTAATATCAAAACTTAATTTTAGGGAAAAATACAAAAATTAAGATTTAATAATCCCCTCTTCGCCTTTGATAATACGGCTAATATTGCTTCTGTGAGTTATAAAAATCCAAATACAAATTAGACTTATAACATAAGTTGCTGGTAGATTTTCGCTATTGAAAAAGTAGAAAATAGCTGGGGTTAATAGGGCAGAAATTAGTGCGGATAACGAGGAAATTTTCAGAACTTTTGCACAAAAAATCCAAATCAAAACGAAACTCAAAGCGGTTAAATAATTGAGCACAAACAAGCTGCCCAAAAAAGTTGCCACACCTTTGCCGCCTTTGAAGCCAAAGAAAATTGGGTAAATATGCCCCAAAAATGCCGCCAAAGCAATAAGCGACATAGCTAATAAATCCAGCTCTAAATATTGGGCAACAGCAACAGCAATCGCGCCTTTTGCCCCATCGCCGATGAGAGTAATAGCAGCGGCTTTTTTGCCGCCGATACGCAAAACATTTGTTGCCCCGGGGTTGTTTGAGCCTTGAGTTCGTGGGTCTGGCAAGCGCAAAACTTTGCACACTAAAATCGCACTGGAAATTGAGCCGATTAGATAACTGGCAATAATCAAAATAGGTAACATAACGACCTTGACGAAAAAAATGAAATGTTACTATGGATACCGTATTTATACAAGGTTTGAAAATTGATTGCGTGATTGGCATCTACGATTGGGAGCGTAAAATTCGCCAAGATGTGGTGCTGGATATTGAGATGTCGGCGGATATTAAGGCTGCCAGTGTAACTGATAATATTGAACAGACGCTTGATTACAAAGCGGTTTCCAAGCGTTTGATTGATTTTGTCAGCAGCAGTGAATTTCAATTGGTGGAAACTTTATCCGAGAAAATTGCCCAAATTATTATAAGTGAGTTTGGCGTGGAAAAAGTCAAATTAACTCTCAACAAAGGCGAGGCGCTAACAGGGGCTACTGGTGTTGGCGTTATTATTGAGCGTAGTCGTGGCTAATATTCACATCAACATCGGTTCAAACCAAAATCGCAAGCATAATATTAGGCAGGCGATAGAAGGGCTGCGGATGAATTTTTTTGATATTGAATGTTCTGATATTTTTGAAAGCGTGGCAGCAGGTTTTGATGGCAAAAACTTTTATAATGTCGGCGTTAACGCCACAACTGATTTGATAATT
>VSKZ01000112.1 GCA_008364125.1 Candidatus Thioglobus sp.
TAATAAACTTCCAAGAACAGTAGCTCAATTCCAAAAACTGTACCCTGCACAAGACAATATGTGCTGTGTCTGAGGCTTTTGCATTTCGGCAATCACATGCAAAGTTAGCGTAGTTTTGCCAGATGATTCTGGGCCGTAAATTTCAACCACCCGTCCGCGAGGCAAGCCGCCGATGCCAAGGGCAATGTCCAAACTCAGGCTGCCAGTAGAGACTGCCTCAATATCGCCTTGCACCCCATCATCATCCAAAAACATCACCGAACCTTTGCCAAATTGTTTGTCAATTTGTGCTAATGCTGATTTTAATGCTTGTTTTTTCTGTTCATCCATAACGCTCTCCAATAGGTAAAATAAGGCTTTAATTTTACGAGTAATTAGGCGAGCTGTGGCAATTTTTTCAATAAATGATACGCAATTTATGTCTCTGGCACTAAAACTTGCCAGCAAAGGAGGCGCTGGTGTTGGCGCTAATCCAATGGTGGGCTGCGTTGTGGTCAAAAACAATGCGATTATTGCTCAGGATTATCACCGGTTTTTTGGACAGGAGCATGCAGAAATCAATGCCTTGGCGCAAATCAACCATCAGGCAAGTGGCGCAACGCTTTATGTTACCTTAGAGCCTTGCGACCATCAGGGCAAAACCCCGTCATGTGCCAAATCCATTATTGATGCGCAAGTTAGCGAGGTGGTGATTGCCACGCTTGATCCTAATCCTTTGGTCAGCGGCAAGGGCTTGGCAGCATTAGAAAAAGCGGGAATTGTTGTGCGCCTTGGTCTGCTTGAAAATGATGCCAAGCAACTCAATCGCGGATTTATCAAACGAATGCAAACTAATTTGCCGTTTGTGAGCTGCAAAATTGCAATGAGTTTGGACGGCAAAACAGCGCTGGCATCGGGCGAAAGCAAGTGGATTACCAGCGAGCAAGCGCGGCAAGATGTGCAAAAATTGCGTGCCAAACACCAAGCAATTATGACCGGTTCTGGCACTATTTTGGCAGACAACCCTGCGCTGACGGTGCGGCTTGAAGGCGTTAGCAGCGCACCACTTCGCGTGGTGGTAGATGGCAAAAATCAAATCACCGACAATAGTCTTGAAATTTTTTCACAAGCGGCAAAAACGCAGATTTTCAATCCTAAAAACAGCAAAATTAACGCTGCTGGAAAATTAGATTTACGCAATATTCTTGAAAAATTATCAGCTGACGGCATCAATAATGTGCTGCTGGAAGCTGGTCCGGGGCTAATTGGAGCTATGGTTAGCGCTAATTTGATTGACGAATTTATCATTTATACTGCGCCGATATTGATGGGCAGCGGCGCTAAATCAATGATTGACATTACTATTGACAAAATGGCAGATAAATTACCACTTGAAATTCAAGATATTAGAATGGTCGGCGCGGATATTAAAATAACGGCGAGGTTAAAATGACAAAATCACTCAGCAGCAAAAATATAATCTTGGCAGTTAGCGGTTCAATTGCTGCTTATAAAGCGCCTGACATAGTGCGAAAGTTGCAATATTTGGGTGCAGAAGTTCGCGTCATTCTCACTCGTGGCGGTTCGCAATTTGTGAGCGAATTGTCATTGCAAGTTACCTCTAAAAACAAGGTGCATAGCAATTTATGGGACAAAGAAGCCGAATTATCAATGGGGCATATTGAGCTGTCAAAATGGGCAGATGCGATTTTAATTGCCCCAGCAAGCGCCAATACTATTGCTAATTTAGCCGCTGGCAAGGCGAATAATTTATTAGATAGCGTAATTTTAGCCAGCGATTGCCCGACAATTATTGCCCCAGCAATGAACCAGCAAATGTATGCTAATGACGGCGTGCAAGCAAATTTGCAACAATTGATCGGGCGAGGAATGACTATTATCCAGCCAGCAAGTGGCGAGCAGGCTTGCGGCGATATTGGAGTTGGAGTTTTGCCTGAACCTGCTGCTATTGCCCAGCAAGTCGGGATGCTATTTCAAAGCACCGAGCTCAGTGGCAAAAAAGTGTTAATCACCCTTGGGGCAACCGTTGAAGCGCTTGACCCTGTGCGCTATTTATCCAACCATTCAAGTGGCAAAATGGGCGCTGCGATAGCAGATGCTTGCATTGAATCTGGCGCTAAGGTTACTCTGGTATATGGCAATATCAGCGTTGAGTTGAATCCAAAAGCGCGGGCAATTTCTA
>VSKZ01000113.1 GCA_008364125.1 Candidatus Thioglobus sp.
GCAGATAGGGTGGTTGTGAGTATTTTTGTGAATCCGTTGCAGTTTTCTGCGAATGAGGATTTTGGGGAATATCCGCGCACTTTGACGGCAGATTTAGCGGCGCTTGAAGCGCTGGGGGTGGATTTAGTTTTTGTGCCTGATGCTGATGCGATTTATCCTGATGGGCTGGATTTAACCGTTGATGTGGGCGAAATTGGGCAGATTTTGTGTGGCAAAACGCGGCCGCATTTTTTCAATGGAGTGGTGGCAGTGGTGCGCCGGATGTTTGCGATTGTGCTGCCGGATGTGGCAGTTTTTGGGCAGAAAGATTGGCAGCAGCTTTGCATTATTCAGCGTTTTACTTCTGGGGTGGAAATAGTTTCTGCGGCAACTGTGCGCGAGGAAAATGGGCTGGCAATGAGCAGCAGAAATCAATATTTGAACAGCGCCGAGCGAGAAATTGCTGGAAAATTGCAACAAACTTTAAAACAAATTGAGAGTGGAAATATGAGCTTGCAATCCGCTAAAAAGCAGTTGCAACAGACTTTTGAGCTGGATTATTTGCAGATGTTGGATGCAAATACCCTTGGGCAAATTACAACTAATACGAGTAAAATTGCGATATTATGCGCTGTGAATTTTGGAAAAACGCGCCTGATTGACAATATAATTTTTATTAAAGGAAAGCAGAATGTTTAATATTACGGATGAAGCAGAAGTTTATGTGGCAGATTTATTTGCACAACAGGATGAGCAGGATTTGGGCTTGAAAGTGGATATTGAAAAAGCTGGAACGCCAGCGGCAGCGGTTACTTTCAATTTTTGTTATGGCAAAGATTTGCCCAAAACTTACACAAAATTTGACTATAAAGGCTTTGGCGCATTTATTGATGAGGCAAATTTTGAGTATTTGAAAGATTCCGAGGTAGCACTAAAAACCGATGATTCAACCAAAAAACTCACTATTACCGCGCCAAATGCCAAGGGCGAAGTGCCAAAAGACGATGCGCCGCTTGAAGAAAAAATTAAATATAGCATTGCTGCCGAAGTCAATCCACAGCTGGCTTCGCACGGCGGTTTTGTAGAATTGGTGGAAATTACTGAAAATATGGATGTGGTGCTTAATTTTGGCGGCGGCTGTCAGGGCTGTTCGTCTGTCAAAGTTACTCTTAAAAACGGCGTGGAATCGCAGCTTAAATCCCTTTATCCAGAAATCAAAAATGTGCTGGATGTTACCGATCACAGTCAAAAAGAAAACGCTTATATGTAGCAAAACTATTGTGAATGAGTTTGAAATAATCAATAAATATTTTGACTGGGGCGCTGGAATTGGCGATGACTGTGCGCTGATTGACGGCAAAAAAAACCACAAATTTGCCACCAGCGTTGATACCTTAATCGCCGGCGTGCATTTCCCCGCAGATGCTTTCCCAGCTGATATTGCCTACAAATCCTTAGCTGTTAATTTGAGCGATTTGGCGGCAATGGGCGCTACGCCGAGTTATTTTACTTTGGCACTAACTTTGCCAAATGCGGACGAAAATTGGCTTGATAGCTTTTCCTCATCTTTGAAAAAACTTGCAGCGCAACATAATATCCTGCTGGTTGGCGGCGATACCACCAAAGGTTCGTTGAGCATCACCATCAATGCCACAGGCACAATTGATGCGCCAGCCCTTATGCGTAGCGGTGCGCAGGTTGGAGATGGAATATTTATCTCCAATACGCTTGGCGATGCGGCACTGGCATTTTGGCAAATTCAAAATCAGCAAACGCCGTCAGCAGCGCTGTTGCAGCAGTTTAATCGTCCGCAGCCGCAGGTCAAATTGGGGCAAAATTTGCTTGGTGTTGCCAATAGTTGCATTGATATTTCTGATGGTTTGCAGCAAGATTTGCAACATATTTTGCGCCTCTCAAAAGTTGGTGCTAAGATTGATTTAAAAGCGCTACCACTTGCCGCAGAAGTGGCTGATTATATTGATAAGACTGGCGATTGGTGTTTGCCTTTGGCTGGTGGTGATGATTATCAACTGTGTTTTACGGCGGCAAATGAGCAGGCAAAAAGTGTGCAAAAGATTGGCAAAAAATTAGGAATTAACCTCACAAAAATCGGCGTGATTACCGAAAAAAAGGGATTGGAAATCAAGGGATTGAATAAAATTTGCAAATCCTA
>VSKZ01000114.1 GCA_008364125.1 Candidatus Thioglobus sp.
CATAGCAACCCCAAAAAATAGTGCTGGCAAGCCAATCAAAGCAACGCCGATGGAAAACGCCACTCCCTGCAATAATGCCACTATAAAAACACTGCCAACCAAAGTGATGGATAAATTGGCAAATTGTTTGAATAAAATATTATTTAAATTGTTTTCTAAGGGCGATAAATTTTTTAATTTTTTAACAATAGTCTCGCCATCAATATAAAAATAATACAACGAAAATACAGTGATAATCAGAAAAAACACAAAATCAGACGACAATAGCACAATGCTTTTTAAAATACTCAGAGTGAAATCTTTAGCGCTTAATATCAGCCCTTCCAAATTGTTGTCTAACGCTGTATTTAATGGCGCTTTTATTGAATCTGACAACGGCAGCCCAGAGATAATTTGCTGCAATATTTGCTGATTTTTTTGCATGTCAAAATTGCTATTTATAGTGCGTATCAACTCTGAAATTTCCAGCCCGCTGACCAATAAAATATAGCTCAGCGGTATAATTAAAACGATAGTTAGCAGTAAAGTCATCAATATTGCTGCTGGCATATCTGTCATTTTCTGCCTGAGTTTTCGGTATTGCGAAAAAGTGGCAATAGCAATAAGCATCGCCAAAAATAAGGCAGGAATAAACGGATAAAACAGCCAAATCAAGCTGAAAAAGGCGAAGAGCAATAGCCCTAACATAAAGTTGTATTGATAAGAGTTATTCATACATTTGGCAAATAATTTAAGAAGTTAGGCTATAATTTTAAACTATGAATGACCAAGATTTACTTAGATATAGCCGCCAAATTATTTTGCCAGAAATCGGCATAGAAGGGCAGCAAGCATTGACAAATACAACTATATTGCTAATCGGCGTTGGCGGTCTTGGCTCGCCAGCTGCTTTATATCTCGCCAGTGCTGGGGTCGGTCATCTTATTTTGGCAGATTTTGACCAAGTGGAATTATCCAATTTACAACGCCAAATTATCCACACCACAAACGACATCGGCACAGACAAAGTTGCATCTGCTAAGGCAACTTTATCCGCCATCAACCCAAATACAAAAATCACCACACTCACCGATTTAGACGCAAATAACATTGATAAATGGGTGCAAAAATCAGATTTAGTGCTGGACGGCACAGACAATTTTGCCACCCGTTTTAGAATAAATCAAGCCTGCGTTGACAACCAAATCCCCTTAGTTTCTGCCGCTGTCATTCGCTTTGAGGGTCAACTGTCAGTTTTCAAAGGCTTCGACAAACACCAGCCCTGCTACCAATGCCTCTATCCAAACACAACAAATCTTGCTGACGAAAGCTGCACCAATAATGGCATCCTCGCCCCAGTAGCAGGCGTGCTCGGCACTTTGCAAGCCCTACAAGCTATCAAAATCATCCTCAATCTGGGCGAGCAATTACTCGGCAAATTGCTGATTGTTGATGCTTTAGAGTTAAGTTTCAGAAGCATAAAAATCAACAAAGACAAAAACTGCCCAATTTGCAATTAAACGAGAAAGCTTATAAATAGGTTTTTGCAAGGCGGATTTTAAAAAAGTGAAAAAATATAGATAAACATATGACTGAACTTTTTCAAAATCCAACGCCGCAGAAGGCTAAAAGACGCAGTAAAAAAGGTTATTGGTGGTAGTTTGGAGCTTCTTTGGTTATAGAAACATCGTGGACATGAGACTCAACCATACCAGCAGCAGTTACTTGCACAAAAACCGCATCGGTGCGCATTTTGTCAAGAGTTGCGCAGCCAGTATATCCCATTGAAGACCTTATGCCGCCAAGCATTTGATGGATAATCGGGCGTATAGAACCTTTGAAAGGAACGCGGCCTTCGATGCCTTCTGGAACTAATTTATCGGCTTTGGAATCATCTTGAAAATATCTATCAGATGAGCCGTGCGACTGATTCATAGCGCCGATTGAGCCCATTCCTCGATAAGATTTATACGCCCGACCTTGATAAAGCTCAACTTCGCCCGGCGATTCTTCCGTGCCAGCCAGCACCCCGCCAAGCATTACGCAATATGCACCAGCGGCAAAAGCTTTGGAAATATCGCCAGAATAACGAATACCGCCATCAG
>VSKZ01000115.1 GCA_008364125.1 Candidatus Thioglobus sp.
GATACGATGAGCAGGAGTTGATAGATTTTATAATGCGAAGTAAAAGGGATAAAGCAACACAGCCCAAGGCTAAATAGCCTGACTGGCTTCTGCCTGTTTAACATACTCGTTAAAAGCGTTGTTCACTTCCTCATCTTGCTTGCTGGGTTGTTCTACTTGCGGTTGTTCTTGTGGTTGTTGAGCCTCGGCTAATGCCTTTTGTGCTTGTGCCAGTTTAAGTTGCGCATCAGCATTTTTAACCGCTATATCCGCTTCTTTGTCTGCTGTTGCAAGTTCCATTTGCTGTTGGGCTATCATTTCTTGTTGCTTGGCAGCCTCAGCCTCGTTGGCGGCTCTTTGTTCGGCAGCATCTTTATCTTCACCTAATCCATCTAATCCAAGTTTCTTGTGCAATATAGGCAGGACTTCTTTCTTGTTTGGCAAGTCTTCTAACTCTAACGCTAATAATTGTAGCACCGCTTGCATTGTTGGTTCTCTTGAATTGTTTGCAAGTGATGTTAATCTGTCAGCTTGAAGTTGCTTAAATCCCGCACTTGTTTTGATTGAGGCAAGTTGGATGTCGTATTTGATTTCAGCGATAGGATTAAGAACACCGCCATCCATTTTCTGATTGAACGATATTTTTTTATCGGCTTCGGTTTCTATGTCAACTTCATCATCGCCCATATCAGCGATTATATGAGATAGCAATATCTCGCCAATACGAGTGCGCATTTTGTCTTTTGCATCAAATAGGCTTATTACTGATGAGCCAGCAAGTTCGGCGTTTGATGCTATTGCTTTGCCGCTTAGTCCGTCTGCTTCGCCAGTAAACGATTTGGTTAAGCCTGTGCATTCTCTGATGTTTTGTTGGTCAAGCCTGATTAACTCGGCAAAGCGTGATAAGTCTTGGAACTCGCGCTTAATCATCGGGAATTTCTTACCTTGCTTAATTTCTAACGCACTGTCTGCACGGTTGATTTCGTTAATGATTTCAAAGTTAGATAGCCCAACAATACTGTCCTGTTCAAACACTATCTGCTTGTTACGCATTATTTTCTGCATTTCAAGCCTGTGTTCGTTGTATTGCTTCTGTGGGTCTATGGCGTGTTTAACGATGCCAATGGGTGCATTCCACTTATTAGACAATTCATTGAATATTGGCACGATTGGGAAAAAGTTATGTGGCTGGTCGGCTTTCTTGTCCTCTATTTGCATATAGCCTAAATAGACAGTGCGCCATATCTCAATATCAGTTTTCCAAGCGGTCTTTTTGCTTAGTCTTAGATTTTGAGCAAGTTGCTTGTCTATGCTTGATACTAAATGCTGAGTGCCATCCTTGCTGGTAAATATCTCAACTCGTTTCTTTTTTTTGTAAAAGACTTCGTGGATGGTGATTATGTCGTCAATCTCATTAAAGACTTGCGTCCTAAATGTGTTGTCAAACATTCCAGTGTCAAAACTAAACGCTGTGCCGTTGCTGAAAGATATGCTACCAGCATCAGTATTTTTCTGAGCCTCAATGTCAGCCTTTTGTTTGGGATACATTGCTATTGCTTCGTCAACTGATAGATTGGTTCTAACAACGCACCAACGCGTATTATCAAATAACTCGCCATCTCGGGTCATATCCCAGTAAAAGTTTTCAGTTGGTATTTGCTCGGCGTGATACCTGCTGCCGACTTCTGTGTTTTCACCTATTCTGATGAAGCCACAGCCACCGACTGCTGCACTGTAAAAACTTTTGCTGATTTTGTCGCTTAGTGATATTGTCTTTTCGGCTCGGTTTAATTCAGCGTTTAGCGCCATAGTGCCGTTGTAACTTTCCTCACTTCTCGCTTTGAGCAGATAATCTACACGCGTTTTAACTTCACTGCCTGTGAGTGAGTTTATAGGTGCGCGTATTAAATTAAACTGTCTAAGGTTTAAGTTTAGTTTTTCTGCTTTCTCTATTTGTTCAGCGGTAAATTGCTCGCCATTTATGAAGTCAAAGCATTCTGCGTAATCCTTTCGCCAATGATTTGGCTGATAGGATATTTCAGTGAGGAGTTTGGCAAGTTTCATTTATACAATCAAAAATTTGCTTCTTGG
>VSKZ01000116.1 GCA_008364125.1 Candidatus Thioglobus sp.
TATAACTTTATTAACTTCATCGTTATGGCTTTTAATATCGGAACCAGATAAATCGGATAGCGCTTTTCGAAAGCGATATTGTTCTTTGTCTAAAATTAATATCTTTTTGCTATTCCAAATGCCGCCCTTTAATTTTTTACAGCCGTAATCCACCCCAAGTTCAAAAGGCATATTCATTCTATAATGTTCATTCTTTTTGGATGAAATCATTCTGGATAAATCGTGAATACCAAATTTAGATTGTTCAATAAGCCCTAGTATTTTGTCTATTCTTGTTTCACTAGAATCCGCGCTCTCTAATGCTATCCTTGGTATGTATTTAAAATACTTTACTGTAAAAATAGTTGCTATCATTAACTGCCTATAGTCGTTGTCTAATGGGCAATTGATAAAAACATTTTTATCAAAGTTTTTAGGCTCTGGCATGCCCTATTTTTTATCTTTTGGTGGATATGGGTCTTTGCCGTAGCTGTCTTTCTCTCTTATCTTGCCATCTATGCCGTGAATATAGAATTCTGCTCTTTGTGCTTTAGACAAAGTCCTTCCTCGCTCTATAGCCTCTTTTTGAGTTCCATATATCTTCGTTACTCTGGAAGAGCCACCCCTCTTCACTGCCCAGCCGCCACTAGGGCTTTTTACTACATGTTGTGTTTTCCTAATCATAATTGCCTCTTAAAAATATAATTGTTTATCAATCTCATAATTCTATACTAAATTACATATTAAATGAGTAAAAAAACCTATTCAGAACTCAAATTCTCAGCAGGAACTTGGGTTTCTCGCAGAGATTGATTCATAATTAGTTATTGTTTGGATTGATGGCTATTATATCTTTTATGGCTCAAAAGCAGCTTTTATTTGCTCAAAATCAAAGCCTCTGGATTGCAAAAAGCGTTGTTGTTTGGCTTTTTCGGAATAATCCTTTGGCGTGGTTTTGCCGTATTTTCTGATTTTGATACTTTTGGCTAAGGCAAAAAAATCGTGTTTGGATAAATCAAATTGTTCAATGCCTCGTTGGCGTAAGTCGGCTGCAATTTTAATCGGGCCTTTGCCTTGGGTAAAACGCATTTGCGCAAAATCGCTGGCAAAGCGTTCATCGGATTGATAATCCTCTAATGTCAGCTTGACGATTGCCGCTTCAACTTCGTCATTTTCATACCATTGACAGAGTTTTTTATTCAGCTCAAAACAAGAATGCTCGCGTTTTGCGAGCATTCTTAGCGCACTATTGTAGGCAGATTTACTCAGTTTTGGTGTCCTGATTTAGATCATCGTCATTTTTATTTAGGACTTTTGCTTTGATTTTTTCTTCCAAATCATCACGCATTTTTGGATGATCTTTGAGATAATCGCGCGCTTTGTCTTTGCCCTGTCCGATGCGCTCGCTGCCCACGCTATACCACGCTCCCGCCTTTTCTACGAAGCCGTGAGTAACGCCAAGGTCAATAATTTCGCTCTCACGAGAAATGCCTTGATTGTAGAGAATTTGAAATTCTGCTTGTTTAAATGGCGGTGCTACTTTGTTTTTCAGCACTTTAACTCTGGTTTCGTTGCCCAAAATTTCATCACCACTTTTGATAGCACCGATGCGGCGAATATCAAGTCGCACAGAGGCATAAAATTTCAGCGCATTGCCGCCGGTGGTGGTTTCTGGATTGCCAAACATCACTCCGATTTTCATCCGTAATTGGTTGATAAAAATCACCATAGTATTGGTTTTTTTGATATTTGAAGTTAATTTTCTGAGCGCTTGCGACATTAACCGCGCCTGCAAACCCATATGTGATGCGCCCATTTCGCCTTCAATTTCTGCTTTTGGAGTTAGGGCAGCAACAGAATCTATCACCACAATATCAACACTGCCAGAACGCACCAGCATATCGGTAATTTCCAATGCTTGCTCGCCAGTATCGGGCTGGGAAATAAGCATTTCTTCGATATTAACGCCCAATTTTTTGGCATATTGTGGGTCCAAAGCGTGTTCGGCATCAATAAAAGCAGCAGTGCCGCCGAGCTTTTGCATTTCAGCGATTACATGCCACGCCGTTTGCAGCCATAATCAAAATAAT
>VSKZ01000117.1 GCA_008364125.1 Candidatus Thioglobus sp.
GGCAAAATCAAGCGTGCAAGATTTGCTCGTTGAACGCAAAAATCAGCTACAAACTATTGAGCTTGAAAAGCTTTTATTGAGCGAAAAAATAGATGTTTCCCTGCCGGGTCGTAGCGCTGAGATGGGCGGCTTGCACCCTGTTACCATCACTTTGAACCGCATTAAATCGCTGTTTGCAAAAAATGGTTTTGAGGTGGAAACTGGGCCTGAAATTGAAGATGACTTTCACAATTTTACCGCGCTCAATATCCCTAAACATCATCCGGCTCGGGCGATGCACGACACTTTTTATTTTGATCAAGGCTCGGTTCTCAGAACCCACACTTCGCCGGTGCAAATTCGCATTATGGAAAAGCAATCTCCGCCGCTGCGAATTATCGCTCCGGGCAAGGTTTATCGCTGTGATTCAGACATCACTCATACGCCGATGTTCCATCAGGTTGAGGGTCTGATTGTTGATGAAAATGCAAATTTTGCCCAACTTAAAGGGCTGTTAATTGATTTTTTGCGTGCCTATTTTGAAAAGCAAGATTTAAAAGTGCGCTTTCGTCCTTCTTATTTTCCGTTCACCGAACCTTCTGCCGAAGCTGATATTGAATGCGTTATTTGCGCTGGTAAGGGTTGCCGAGTTTGCAAAAAAACTGGCTGGTTAGAGATTTTAGGCTGCGGAGTTGTGCATCCAAATGTGTTAAATTCAGTGAAAATTGACAGCGAAAAATATAGCGGATTGGCTTTTGGTATGGGCGTTGAGCGGCTGGCAATGTTGCATTATGGGGTTAGCGATTTGCGCCTTTTCTTTGAAAACGACATCCGCTTTTTGCGGCAATTCAAATAACGAGGTTTTGGCAAAATGAATATTTCAACAGCTTGGTTGCGCGAATGGATTGACCCAAAAGTTAGCGATGCAGATTTAGCCGAAAAACTGACAATGGCAGGCTTGGAAGTGAATGCAATTTCCACAGTTGCGCCAGATTTTGCTGGCGTTGTGGTGGGATTTGTGACCTCTTGCGAAAAACATCCAGACGCTGATAAATTAAACTTATGCAAAGTGGATATTGGTGCTGAGAAAGATTTGCAAATTATTTGTGGTGCTAAAAATATACGCGCTGGTTTGAAGGTAATTGTTGCAACTATCGGCGCCGAATTGCCGAATGAATTGCAAATCAAAAAGGCAAAACTACGAGGTGTTGAATCATTTGGTATGATTTGTTCAGCAGCAGAATTAGGCTTAATCGAAGATTCCAGCGGTATTAGTGAGCTGGATGCGGATGCGCCGATTGGGCAGGATATTAGGCAATATCTGCAATTAGACGACAATATTATTGAGCTGGATATTACTCCAAATCGTGGAGATTGCTTCTCAATTTTGGGCGTGGCGCGCGAAGTCAGCGCTCTTTTTGCTGCCGATTTATCCTTGCCGTCAAAGCCCAAATTCAGCGCCCAAGGAATATGCGCAATTTCTGCCAGTGTCAGCAATCCAAAAGCCTGTCCAAAATATCTAAGCAGAAGTATTAGCGGCATTGATAACACAGTCAAAACCCCGCAATCTATCGCCAACAAACTGCTGCATTCTGGGCAGCAATTGCATTCGCCAGTGGTTGATATTACTAATTTTGTGCTGCTGGAATTAGGCCAGCCGTTGCATGCGTTTGATAGCGAAAAAATCAAAGGCGATATTGAAATCCGTAACGCCAAATCAGGCGAGGAAATTGAGCTATTAAACGAAACTAACGCACAATTAAATGACAATACTTTAATAGTTGCAGACCAAGAAAAAGTGCTTGCCATTGCTGGAATAATGGGCGGTATGGAGGCATCTACTCAGAAAAATAGCACGCAAATATTATTAGAAAGCGCCTTTTTTGAGCCGGTGGCAATTGCTGGAAAAGCAAGAGATTATGGGCTGCACACCGAATCTTCGTTGCGTTTTGAGCGTGGTGTTGATTTTGCCATCACCAAAACAGCATTAGACCGAGCCACAGATTTGATTGTGCAAATTTGCGGCGG
>VSKZ01000118.1 GCA_008364125.1 Candidatus Thioglobus sp.
CAGCTGCATCGACAAATCCGCGCTGCCAAAATTACCCAGCATCAACATAAGCCAACAGCGGATTCAAAAAGTGCTTGGTTTTGAGATGTCTAACGAATGGATTGAGGCAAAATTTAAAAGTCTGGGCTTTGAAGTCAGCAAGAAAACTGTCAATTCGTGGAGCGTCATTCCGCCGAGTTTTCGTTTTGATATTCGCATCGATGCCGATTTAATTGAAGAATTAGCGCGGCTGTTTGGCTATGACAAATTGCCGGTGCAAAAACTATCTTTGGATGCTAATATTGGCACTGTTCCTATGAGCAAAACCAGCACGGATAAAATTATGCAATCCCTTGTATCGCGTGGCTATCAAGAGATTATTAGTTATAGTTTTATAGCACAAAAATATCACGATTTGCTCACTCCAAATGCCAATAAAATTACCCTGTTAAACCCGATTTCATCCGAGCTTTCAATTATGCGCTCATCACTTTGGGCTGGCTTGTTGCAAACGCTTGAATCCAATCAAAGGCGCGGACATTGTGATGCGCGATTTTTTGAAATTGGACTGTGTTTTGATGGTGTTGAAGCCGATAAGCAGAAAGGCAAATTAGCCGCTATCATCAGTGGCAATCGCTTTGAAGCGCAGTGGTCATCCGCTACTTGCGCAGTAGATTTTTTTGATGCCAAGGCCGATTTAGAATCATTATTGCAACTTAGCTTACAGGATTTTGCCTTTGAAGAGTCTGAACATCCGGCTCTGCAAAAAGGGCAAACGGCAGCAATCACAGCTGCTGGCGAGAATGTTGGCTGGATTGGGGCATTGTCTCCCAGCGTTGCCCAGCAGTTATCAGTGCCAAAATGCTATTTGTTTGAAATCGATTTAGAGGCGCTTCTGAGGTGCAAAATTCCTCAATATCAAGCTTTTTCCCAATATCAAAAAGCCCAGCGCGATATTTGTATAATATTGGACCAATCAATCCCAGTATCTGCACTGATAGCAGGCATTAAAGCCTTGGGACAGAGCGATTTTGTTGGCGTTAGTTTGTTTGATGTTTATGAAGGCGAAGGCATCGAGGCGGGCAAAAAGAGTCTAGCTTTCAATTTGAACTACCAGTCACTTGAAGCAACGCTGAGCGACGAAGAAGTCAATGCCAAAGTTGATGAAGTTTTGGCGTTGATGCAAGATAAATTTTGTGCAATTCAAAGATAAAAAAAGGAGCGTTTTATGTCAATTACTAAAAAAAATATTGCCAATTTATTGACGCAAAAAAATGGCATTAGCCACTCTCAAGCAGCACTTTTGAGTAATAATTTTTTTGCCACAATCAAAGGCAAACTCGCCAAAGGAGAGACAGTTAAATTGTCTGGATTTGGTAATTTTGTTATCAGAGAAAAAGCACAAAGACCCGGCAGAAACCCAAAAACTGGCAAACCAGCAATTATTTCGGCAAGAAAAGTAGTAACCTTTAAAGCTGGCTCAAAGCTGAAAAAAGCCGTCCAATCTGGCTAATTGCTCACTGCCGACATAAAGCCTTTTAATACTGGCATAACTTTGTCGATTAGCTCCTGATCTTGCTCGATATTTCTGATTTGCCCTTCCAAAGTTTTAGCGGTGTCTTTTAGTGTTGTTTTATAATCGTCGTCAAATTCAAAGGCAATAAAATAAAAACCTTTGCCTTTATTGCGGACTGAATGCACTGCCAAAAAATCTGTCTCCCAAGCAAATTCTGCCTGATAGACAGCGGACGAGTTGCTATCGTCTTTTTGCAACAAAACAGCACTATCACCAAAATGAAAAATAAAATTATGCGCTGTGCAGCTTGATGCTGGCTTAATTTGCAGCTCATTGTTGTCCAAAGCAGTGGCAATTTGTTTGAGTTGTGGGCTATTAAGTTTGATGTATTTTGCGTTTAAATAATCATCAATATTGCTATCAGGATAATTATTTTTAAGGAATTTGACTAATT
>VSKZ01000119.1 GCA_008364125.1 Candidatus Thioglobus sp.
CGCTCGCCGACTATGGTATCAAAGCCTTCTGGCAGACTTTTAATAAATTTATCAATAAACGCCGCCTGCGCTGCCGCCTCAACTTGCGCCCGAGTTGCGCCTTGTTTACCGTAGGCGATATTGTAATAAATGCTTTCATTAAACATCACCGTATCTTGCGGAACTACGCCGATTGCCGCCTGCAACGAGTTTTTATCAAGCTGTTTGATATTCTGGCCGTCAATCAAAATTGCGCCCGAGTCAACATCGTAAAATCTAAATAATAGTTTTGCCAAGGTTGATTTGCCTGCCCCAGAATGCCCAACGACAGCGACTTTTTCCCCAGCCTCAATAGTAAAATCAACCTCTTTTAAAGTGTTATTTTTGTTTTCATAAGCAAAGCAAACCCGCTTAAATTCAACCCTGCCATTGGCAATTTTTAATTGCGGTGCGCCCTCATTATTTTGCACTTTTGCCTGTTTATCAAGCAAAGAAAACAGATTATTCATATCAATAAAATTGTGCTTAATCTGCCGATAAACAATACCCAGCGAGCCCAGCGGCAAAAATAATTGTAACAGCAATGCCTGAATCATAATCATATCTCCGAGGCTCAAATTCTCGTCAACCACGCCGTTTGCAGCCATAATCAAAATAATGCTAACACCAATCGCAATCACGCCAGATTGAGCAAAATTAAGCGCCGTCATTGAAGTAAAACTTTTGGTGGCAACATCCTCCCAGCGGCTCATAGTTTGATGATAACGCTCAACTTCAAACTTCTCACGATTAAAATATTTCACCGTTTCATAATTTATCAAACTATCCACCGCTTTGGTGTTTGCCTCAGATTGCATATCGTTCATTTCATAGCGATATTTCATCCGCCAATTAGTGATTGCCAAAGTCAGGGAAACATAAAAAATTACTGTTGCCAGTGCGATTGCCGCAAAAAACGCATCATAACTTATCCACAATAATCCTGCCACCATTGTGATTTCAAACAACACAGGAATAATATTAAACACAAAAATAGAAAGCAGCGTAGAAACACTTTGCGTGCCACGGTCAATATCGCGAGTTATTCCACCAATACGGCGGTCCAAATGAAAGGACAAATCCAAGCTGTGCAAATGCTTGAAAACCCCCAAAGCAATCAAGTGCATCGCATGATAACGCACCCGCGCAAACACCGCATCGCGCAGCTCGTTAAATAGCGAGCTACCAAGTCGCAGCGCCCCATAAGCCAGCAATAAACCCAGCGGCAAAACCAGCACAACATTCGGCTCATCCAGTGCATCAACAATGCCTTTAAGAGCAACTGGAACTGCCACCATCGCCAGTTTTGCCACGATTAAAAACAATATTGAAAAAACCACCCGCCCACGCATTTTCAGCAAATACGGCAAAAGCTTTTTCAAAACCTTAATATCGTTGGTTTTGAAGTCGTAAGCGGTGGTTTGTTTATCAATATTTTGCATCGTTAATTGGATAATTATCAGGCAAAATTGCCCCTTTTTCTAATGCGATTTTCACCACATCATTGCTGCTAAATTGCGCTGGATTTTGCAATAATTCGCTCTGCCAAAACGAATGCATCTCGCACATTTGCGGATGAGTATGATTGCATCCCAGCACATGAAAAGTGCAATCCCCCACCCGCCAAGGCCCACTGCCTGTGATTTTTCCTTCAATCAAATGAATGCTATATTCAGGCTCTTTTTCCCAAAACAATTCAAAATACAAAACCCCCTGCGGATGCGCAAAAATCTCCTCGGAGATCTCCGGCTAATAATGCTTATTATCAGCTAACCGAAGCTTATCGCAGATTGTCGCGTCCTTCATCGCCTTCTAATGCCAAGGCATCCGTCGTATGCACTTATTCACTTGACCAT
>VSKZ01000011.1 GCA_008364125.1 Candidatus Thioglobus sp.
ATGCCTGATTTGCCGTTAAGAATGGCGTCCCATGCACTTGATACCGTTGACCCAACCGGCGAAACGATTCCCATGCCTGTGATTACTACTTTTCTTTTATTCATTAGAATTGCTATATTGCTTAGAAAAAAAAGCGCTAAAAAGCGCTTTTTTTTGATCTAAGTTAATAAACGGAAATTACAGAGTTTTGTTGACATAGTCAATGGCTTGCTGAACTGTTGTAATTTTTTCTGCTTCGTCGTCCGGAATTTCGCAGTCAAATTCTTCTTCAAGGGACATAACTAACTCAACTGTGTCCAAAGAATCCGCACCTAAATCATCAATAAAAGAAGCGTTGTTGTCAATATCACCACTTGCATCCAACTGCTCAGCTACAACTTTTTTTACTCTATCTTCAATGCTCATTTGTTTATTTCCTGTGTCGTTATTTTAAAGATTACATTTTAGCGTAAAAAATATTTATGCAAGGCTATTTTTTCAACTATTTTTTATTATTGATATTTGGTTGGATCAGCGATTTTGGCATCAATAAATCCGCGCTTACGATATTCGCAGGCATCGCAAAACCCACAAGCCCTACCGTTTTCATCCGCCTGATAGCAAGTTTGAGTCAGCGAATAATCCACTCCGAGAGCCAAACCTTGGTTAATAATTTGGGCTTTATTTAATTTTATCAGCGGCACATTGATTTTGAGTTTTTGCCCTTCAACCGCTCTTTTAGTGGCAAGATTTGCCATATTTTCAAACGCATTTATATATTCTAAGCGGCAATCTGGATAGCCCGAATAATCCAAAGCGTTGACTCCAATAAAAACATTTTGACAATCTAAAACTTCAGCCCAAGCCATTGCATAAGACAAAAAAACGGTGTTTCGAGCAGGAACATAAGTAATTGGAATTGCATCGCTAAGCTTGAATTTTGGCACGGCAATTGCCTTGTCAGTCAGCGCTGAGCCGCCAATATCGTCCAAAGATATTTTCATAATGCGATGCTCACTGACGGAAAATAGCTTGGCAATTCGCTTGGCAGCTACCAATTCTGATTTTTGTTTTTGTCCATAATCAAAGCTCAAAGCATAACAATCAAAATTTTGAGACTTGGCAATAGCAAGAGTGGTAGTGGAATCTAAGCCGCCTGATAAAAGAATAAGTGCTTTTTTAGACATTGGCAAGATTGCCTTTTTCTTCTAACCATTTTTTGCGGTCTGGTGCGCGTTTTTTGCTCAGCAACATATCCATAGTTTGAAAAACTTGCAACGGATCATCAAGTGTTAATTGAATCAATCTGCGAGTATCTGGCAGCATCGTGGTCTCTCTAAGTTGCGCTGGATTCATCTCTCCTAAGCCTTTGAAACGCTGCACTTGAGGCTTAGTGCGCTGGTTTTCGCTGGCTATTTTTTTGATAATCGCATCACGCTCAGAATCGTCCAATGCGTAATACACCTGCTTGCCGGCATCAATTCGATACAGCGGTGGCATTGCCACATAAATACAGCCTTCTTTGACCAATTTTGGAAAATGTTTGACGAACAAAGTGCAAATCAAAGTGGCAATGTGTGCCCCGTCAGAATCGGCGTCTGCCAGAATGCAAATTTTGCCATATCTGAGCCCAGAAAGGTCTTCAGAATTTGGGTCTAAACCAATGGCAACGCTAATATCGTGGATTTCATTGCTTGCCAATACTTGCTCAGAATCAACCTCCCAGGTGTTTAAAATCTTTCCTCTTAGCGGCAAAATAGCTTGAAATTCTTTGTCCCGTGCTTGTTTAGCAGAACCGCCTGCGGAATCACCCTCAACCAAAAATACCTCGGTTTGATTGAGGTCATTGCTGGTGCAATCGGATAATTTTCCCGGCAGGGCAGGGCCGCTGACGATTTTTTTGCGGATGATTTTTTTGCCAGTTTTTAGGCGTAATTGAGCGTTCATAATCGCTAATTCAGCAATTTTTTCTGCCACTGAAGTATGTTGATTTAGCCAAAGACTGAAAGCATCTTTGACCACATTTGCCACAAAAGCAGCGCATTCTCTGGATGACAGCCGCTCTTTAGTTTGCCCTGAAAACTGCGGGTCTAAGATTTTTATAGATAGCACATAAGCGATCTTTTGCCAAACATCGTCAGGCGTTAGTTTGATATTTTTAGTAAGCAAGCCTCTAAACTCGCAAAATTCTTTCAGCGCATCGGTCAGCCCAGAGCGCAAACCGTTGACATGAGTGCCGCCTTGGGAGGTTGGAATTAGGTTGACATAACTTTCGCCGACCACATTGGTATTGTATTCGGTCCAAGCTAACGAGCAGTGTAATTGCTGTTCATTGGTTTTATGAGTAACAACAAAAGGGGTTTCTGGCAGGCAATCCAGCCCATCTAAGGAAATAGAAAGGTAGTCTTTTATCCCATCTTTATAGAGCCAATTATGCTCACTATCGTCATTTTCATTACGAAAAGTAACGGCTAAACCGGGGCATAAAATCGCTTTTGAACGCAAGTTGTGCAGCAGTTTTGTTACTGAAAATTTGATGGTGTCAAAAAATTGTGCATCCGGACTGAATTTGACTTTAGTGCCAGTATTACGCAAGCCAACGCTGCCCAACACTTCAAGTTCAGTTTTTTTAACGCCGCTGGCAAAGCTGATGTAATGCTCTTTGCTGTCTCTTTTAATCCAAATTTCTACCATAGTTGATAGGGCGTTGACCACTGAAATTCCTACGCCGTGCAAACCGCCAGAAAATTGGTAAGAGTCGTTGGAAAATTTGCCGCCAGCATGCAGTTTGCTCAGAATTACCTCAACCCCAGAGCAGCCTTCTTCATGGTGAATATCGGTGGGCATACCGCGGCCGTCATCTTCAACCGAAATTGAGCCGTCTTTATAAAGCACCACATCGATTTTTTTGGCATATCCGGCAATGGCTTCGTCAACGCTATTATCAATAACTTCTTGGGCTAAATGGTTTGGGCATTCGGTTTCTGTATACATTCCGGGGCGCTTTCGCACTGGATCTAAACCTGATAATACTTCAATTGAGGATGAATCGTAGTTGCTCATAATTATTCCAAAATATTTTAGCGATATATCATACCAAAAAAAAGCCCCATAAAATGAGGCTTTTTTTAAAAATAACAGTGAGACAAAAACTACATCATACCGCCCATACCGCCCATATCTGGGGCTCCAGCAGGCGCTACTTCTGTTTGAGGTATTTCTGTAATCATAGCTTCGGTGGTAATCATTAAACCTGAAATTGAAGCGGCATGTTGCAAGGCCGCGCGCGTTACTTTGGTTGGGTCTAAAATACCCATTTTCAGCATATCGCCATATTTGTTGGTAGCAGCGTTGTAGCCATAATTACCGGTTTTATTGGCAACTTCATTCAGCACAATAGATGCCTCAATTCCGCCATTTTCAACAATTTGCCGCAGTGGCGCTTCTAAGGCTCGTTTGGTAATATCAATGCCAATATCTTGGTCGTGATTATCGCCTTTTAGTTTGTTTAATGCTGAAATTGCTCGCACCAAAGCAACGCCGCCGCCGGGAATTACCCCTTCTTGCACAGCCGCTCTGGTTGCATGCAGAGCATCATCAACACGGTCTTTCTTTTCTTTCATCTCTACTTCTGTTGCTGCTCCGACCTTGATAACTGCCACACCGCCAGACAATTTTGCCAAACGCTCTTGCAATTTTTCATTGTCGTATTCAGAAGTTGTTTGCTTTAATTGCGCTTTAATTTGCTTAACTCGCGCTCCTATGTCTGTTTTAGTGCCAGCGCCATCAACCACAATAGTTTCATCTTTGCCAACTTCAATGCGTTTTGCCGAGCCTAATTGCTCCTCAGTGATGGCTTCAAGCGAAAGTCCAACTTCCTCTGAAATCACCACCCCGCCTGTTAAAACTGCGAGGTCTTGCAAAATCGCCTTGCGCCGGTCGCCAAAACCAGGTGATTTAACTGCCACAACTTTCACGATGCCACGCATATTATTTACCACCAAAGTTGCCAAAGCTTCACCTTCAATGTCTTCGGCAATCACCAAAAGAGGGCGACCAGATTTTTGCACAATCTCCAATGTTGGCAGCAAATCGCGGATATTGGAAATTTTCGCTTCGTTGAATAAAATCAGCGGCATTTCTAAATCAGCGCTCATATTATCTTGATTGTTGACAAAATAAGGCGACAAATAGCCACGCTCAAATTGCATACCTTCAACCACATCCAGCTCGTTATCAAGCCCAGAGCCTTCTTCAACAGTAATCACACCTTCTTTGCCAACTTTTTCCATAGCTTCGGCAATAATATCGCCAACACTTGCATCAGAATTGGCAGAAATTGTTCCAACTTGGGCGATAGATTTGCTATCATCACAAGTCTGTGAAAGCTTGTGCAATGCTTTAACTACTGCATTTGTGGCTTTGTCGATGCCGCGTTTTAAGTCCATCGGATTCATACCTGCGGAAACAGCTTTAACCCCTTCGGTAATCAAAGATTGCGCCAGCACTGTTGCTGTTGTAGTGCCATCGCCGGCGATGTTGTTGGTTTTGGAGGCAACTTCTTTCACCATTTGTGCGCCCATATTTTCAAATTTATTTTCCAGCTCAATTTCTTGTGCCACTGAAACGCCGTCTTTAGTGATGGTAGGCGCTCCAAATGATTTATCTAACACCACATTTCTGCCCTTTGGACCGAGAGTTACTTTAACCGCATCGGCAAGTGTGTTGACCCCGTTTAACATTAAGTTTCTGGCTTCTAAGCCAAATTTCACATCTTTTGCACTCATTTTTAATCTCCTTTATTCAACTATTGCAACGATATCGTCTTCGCTCATTATCAGCAAAGTTTCGCCATTTACTTTGATTTCTGTGCCAGAAAACTGCCCAAAAATAACCTTATCATCAATTTTTACAGCCAGTGAAATAACCTCACCTTTGCTATTTTTTTTGCCATCACCAACAGCAATAATAACTCCTTCTGATGGTTTTTCAGTGGCCGAATCAGGGATGATAAGCCCGCTGGCAGTGGTTTTTTCTTCTTCTATTCTACGCACGACAACACGGTCGTGAAGGGGACGAATATTCATTTTTACTCCTGTTTATTAAAAATAAAAAACAATGTTTTAGCAAATACTTCTTAGGCTTTTAAAGAAGTTTTAAGCTGCTGCATTGCTTGGTTTTCAAGCTGACGAATCCGCTCGGCAGAAACATCATACTTGACTGCTAATGTATGTAGAGTCGTTTTCTCTTCTTTCAAGTATCTAGATTGCAAAATATCCAAACTGCGTTCATCCAACGATGAAAGCGCTTGATATAGTTGTTTTTTCTGGTTTTTGCTATTATCATCATTGAGCAATAATTGCTCTGGATTTTTGCTATTTTTGTCGGTTAAATAACGCTCTGGCGCATAAATGTTTTCATCATCAGTGGTTTCAAAAGTTATATCATTAAATTGCAAACGCGATTCCATATCCAAAACATCTTTAGCCCGCACTCCAAGATCGCTGGCAATTTTCTCTGCTTGCTGTTGGTTTAGCGAGGTGTAGATACGAGATTTTGCTTTTTTGAATTTGAAGAATAATTTGCGTTGTGCTTTTGTGGTTGCGACTTTTACAATCTTCCAATTTTTGAAAATAAATTCGTGAATTTCGGCGCGAATCCAATACACTGCATAAGACGCGAGGCGCACATTTTTATGCGGGTTGAATTTCTTCACAGCTTTCATCAGTCCAATCGTGCCTTCTTGGATGAGATCTGCTTGCTCCAAGCCGTAACCCTTGTAGCCGTGGGCAATAAAAGCCACAAAACGCACATGCGCCAACACTAATTTTTTGGCAGCGCTAAGGTCGTGATTTTCGTATAATTCCAGCGCTAATGCATGCTCTTCGGCTGCTGACAAAATTGGCGGGTATTTTTGTGTACTGATACCAGTAGTTTGGACAACTGGCAATGAGTATTTTGGTTGCATATTTGCTATTTAATTGATAAATTTTGAGCGAATATTATACCATTATATTGCACCACATCAAAGCTGGTTTTTTACGAGGCTGTCGAGCAAAGTTTGATGCTGGGAAAATTGTTGTAAACGCCGAAGCTTTTGTGAGTCAATGATGGTTGATAAATCAGTCAACGCCAGCTCAAAATCGTCATTTATTACCAAATAATCAAACTCGTCATAATGCCCCATTTCATTCGCAGCATCTCGCATTCTGCGCTCAATAATTGCCAAATCATCTTGCCCCCTGTTGGTAAGGCGCTGTTTTAAAGCATCGACAGAAGGTGGAATAATGAAAATGCTAATAATTGTTGAAAACGCCTTTTTGACCTGCCTTGCGCCTTGCCAATCAATCTCTAAAATAACATCAATTCCTTTTGAGAGTAAATCTTCAACTGTTTGTTTGGCGCTGCCATAATAGTTGTCAAACACTTGTGCTGATTCAAGAAAACCGCCAGTTTTGTCGATTTTTTTAAACTCATTTTCAGTAACAAAAAAATAATTTTCGCCATCAACTTCGCCCGAACGAGGGCTTCTGGTGGTGTGTGAAATTGAGACGCAAAGATTCTTGTGTTTTTGCAATAAAGCCTTTACCAATGAGGTTTTACCGCATCCAGATGGTGCAGTGATAATGAACAAATTAGCCACTATTACTCCTTTTTATAACCTTTAATTGCATCAGCGCCAGCAGCAGAAAAGAAGAAAGCTTCCATTTGCTGTTTGAGATATTGTTGCGCTTTTTCATCCAGCATATTTAGATTGTTTTCGTTAATCAGCATCGTTTGATGGTCAAGCCACGACTGCCATCCAAGCTTTGAAACATTTGCAAAAATACGCTGCCCCAACTCTCCCGGATAGGGCGGACGCTCCAAAGCCTCTAATTCTTGCTCCATTTTCACGCATTTTACAGTTTGCATAATCGTCTCATAATTTTGTCAATCGAACTCCTAAAATCCAAAGGGTGGCAAAATAGAGAACCACCGAAGAGCCTATAATGGCGCTGATAGACATCACTCTTTGCCAAACGCCAGCATTTATATAGTGGCTGATTTCTTGGTTGAAATTAACAATAAAAATAATCATTATAATCGTTGCCAATAAAACTTTAAACAGTATTTTAAAAAAGCTGGCAGAAAGGCTAAAAATAGCTTGTTTTTGCAACTGATAATAGAGCAAAAATGCGTTGATAGCAGCGGATATAGAAGTGGCAATTGCCAGCCCAATATGGGCATAATAATAAGCCAATATAATGTTTAAAAAAACATTTGCCAACATAGCAATAACCCCGATTTTGACCGGAGTTTTAGTGTCGCCTCTGGACAAAAATGCCGGCGCTAGCACTTTAATTGCAATAAACGCCAACAGCCCAGAACCATACGCTATCAGACTTAACGAGGATTGATGTGCAGCAAAAGTGCTAAATTTGTCGTATTGAAATAGGGTAATTATCAAAGGTTCTGCCAGCAAAACTAATCCAGCACAAGCAGGAGCGCCCAACAATAAGCCGATTTTGAGAGCATAATCAATGGTTTGAGTGAATTCTTTTTGCTCTTTATTAGCATAATGTTTGCTCAACTTTGCCAGTGCCACAGTTGCCAAAGCAATGCCAATCAATGCCAAAGGCAACTCCAACAATCTATCGGAATAATATAGCCAAGTAACGCTACCACTCGTCAGCAAGGTGGCAATCATAGTATCAATCAGCAGATTTATTTGCGATACAGAAACGCCAAATAGCGCTGGAAGCATCCGCTTTTTCAGAGTTTTAACTGCCTTATGTTTGCCGCTGACTAAATGCGGCATTTTGCCAAGCCTAATAAGAAATGGAATTTGAAATAGTAATTGCACCACGCCGCCGAGCAAAACGCCCCAAGCCAGCGCCATAATCGGCACATCTAAATTAGGCGATAAATAAACTGCTGTCAAAATCATTGAAACATTGAGCAAAACCGGAGTGAATGCGGGCACAGAAAATTTATCGTAAGTGTTGAGAATGCTGCCACAAAAGGCGGTTAAGGAAATCAGCAGTAAATATGGAAAAGTGATTCTGAGCATATCCGTTGTCAGATTGAATTTAGTCTGATCAGCGTCAAAATAAAAACCCCAAGCAAACATAAAAATCACCAAAGGCGCAAAAAGCATAACAATTGCAGTGATAATTATGAGGATTTTTAAAAATTTAGTGCCGATGTGATTGATGATATTTTGCACTTCTTGCTGGCTTTGGGTGGATTTTGCCTCGGCAAGAATTGGCACAAAAGCTTGGGAGAAAGCGCCTTCGCCAAACAAGCGCCGGAAAAAATTGGGGATTCTAAAAGCGACTAAAAAAGCGTCCGTTAAGCCATTTGCACCAAAATATCTGGCAACAAAATAATCACGGGCAAGCCCTAATATTCTGGATAAAAAGGTCATTGCGCCTACCACAAAGCTGGACCTTAAAAACGATGCTGACACTATTCTTCGTTAGGGCCACGCATAATGCCAGTTTTTGAGCTGCGGATGCACTTGATAAATTGCATAACCTCAATCTGGTCGGATTCGCTTTCTTCCAATTCTTTAAGCGATTGATCTAACAAACCAGAGCCACGATAGACCATTTTGAAAGCGCGTTTAATAGCAGAAATGGCATTTGGGCTAAAACCACGGCGGCGCATACCCTCAGAGTTGATGCCGCGAACCCGAGTTTGCACCCCAGATGCCAACATATAAGAAGGAATGTCTTTATTCACCTGACATCCCATACCAATATAAGTGTGCATCCCAATCATACAATATTGTTTAACTAATGTAAATCCGCCCAAAATCGCCCAATTTTGAATGCGCACATGCCCAGCCAGAGAAGCGTTATTGGACATAATAATATGGTTGCCAATCTGGCAATCGTGAGCAATATGCACATACGCCATCAGCATATTTTTAGAACCAACACGAGTGATGGAATCTTGTTTTTCCGTGCCGCGATTGATGGTGCAAAATTCACGGATTAGGTTGTCATCGCCGATGATTAAGTTGGATTCTTGCCCGTCCGCATAGGTGATGTCTTGTGGGTCGCCGCCGATTGAGGCAAATGAATAAATGTGGTTGTTTTTGCCGATTTTGGTAGGGCCTTGAATTACGGCGTGGGATTCTACAATTGTGCCAGCACCAATTTCTACATTTTTGCCGATAATGGCATAAGCGCATATTTCGGCTTTTTCGTGGATTTTTGAGCTGGGGTCAATAATTGCGCTGGGATGGATTGCCATAATTGCCTCTTAGCTGCTTTTTTGGGTGCACATTAGCTCGGCAGTGGTAACCACTTTTTCATCAACTATGGCTCGGCATTTGAACTTCCAAATCCCGCTTTTAATTGTTGTCACTTCTGCTTCAAGGCGCAATTGGTCGCCCGGCTCAACCATCTGTTTGAAGCGCACTTTGTCAACTCCAACCAGCATATAAATTTGCCCATCAATGGGTTTTCCAACCTCGGATTTAAACGCCAAAATGCCAGTGGCTTGCGCCAAAGCTTCAATAATCAGCACCCCGGGCATAATCGGTTGTTCGGGAAAATGTCCGATGAATTGCGGCTCGTTGTAGGTTACATTTTTCAGCGCCACAATAGATTTTCCAACTTCCAACTCTAAAACCCTGTCAATCAGCAAAAAAGGGTAGCGATGTGGTAGATAATTTTTTACATCTTGAATGTTCATTTGCATAACTATCGTCCTTTTAAATGCTTAAGTTTAATGTTGAGATAATGTGCGATTTTATCAAGTTTTATTAACCACATTTGATTTCTTTTCCAATCCGAATGCCCAGAGATTGAGGTAAAACCAGTATAATGCCCAGCGCATAGGTGTTTGTCCACTGTGCTAGAACCGGTTATTATAGTGTCATCTGCCAAATGAATATGGCTGGCAATCACCGCTCCGCCGCCGACTTGACAACGCTTTCCCAGAATCGCGCTACCACCAACAGTAACCCCAGCAGCAATGGCAGTATCAGCGCCGATGACGACATTATGAGCAATATGCACCAAATTATCAAGATGCACGCCGCTGGCAATTTGTGTGTCTGTCAAAGTGCCTCTGTCAATCACCGTATTTGCACCGATATTGACATCTGCGCCAATTACCACATTGCCTAAATGCGCAATGCTGTGCCAGTGTTTGTCCTTGTCCAAAGCGTTGCCAAAACCTTCTGAGCCAATCACCACGCCAGCGGCAATGATGCAATTATTGCCGACTTCGCAGCCTTGCAAAATCGTAACATTTGCTCCAATAATAACATCAGCGCCAATTTTGCAATCTTTGCCAATCACCACATTTGCACCAATAGTTGCGTTTTTGCCGATGGCGCTGGTTTCAATCACAGCGCTGGGGTGGACGCTGCCAAGCGCAGATTTGATTTTGAAATAGTGGCTAATTTTGGCAAATGCTAAATATACATCCTCCACCACCAGTGCGTTAGTTGGACAATCAGCAAGTAAATCTTTGCTCAAAATTACCGCTGATGCCGCTGATTTTAGCAAATCTTTTTTGTATTTACTGCTTGCAATATAGGTTAATTGCCCTTTGCCAGCATCGCCACATTGTGCCAAACTGCTAATTTTCAGCGAGCTATCGCCGTGCAATTCGGCATCAATAAAAGTGGCAATTTCACCCAGAGTGTGCATTATTTAGCCAGTTAAAAGGTTGTGCCAAGAGTGAATGAAAAGTTTTTAATATCGTCTTTCTTTTTGCTTATCAGCGGCCGAGCAACATAAATACCAATCGGCCCAATCGGCGTATGCCAATTTATTGCCAATCCAGCAGCAGCGCGCAGATTTTTAGTGCCAATTTCTTTGAGCTCTTCACTAATTGTGCCAGCGTCAACAAAAGCACTGATGCGCAAATTTTCGCTGTCTTTTATAAATGGCACAGGGGCAATAAAAGAAGCACCTGCCAAGGCAACAAATTCGCCACCTTTTGCCTTGCCTGTGCCGATGGTAAGCTTCTTTTTATCTTTGTCATAACTATTATATTTTGCACCAAGTGAGTTGTTAGCAAAGCCGCGCAGTGATGATGGTCCGCCGCTATAATAACGCTCAAAAAATGGCAAGCCTTTGCCGCCATAACCTTGCGCTAAACCCATTGAGGCTTTGACTTTTAGCGTTAAGTCTTTAGTAATTGGATAATAGCTTTTATGGTCAATATCAAATTTGTAATATTTGAGGTCAGCAACTGGCAACGCTAATGAAAGCGAAGCATTATTAATAAAGCCTTTAGTAGGGAAATTGTAGTCATTCAAAGTGTTGCTAGTCCAATCAAATTTTAACCTAACCTCATTTTGAGTTGTGCCAGTGCTAAGTCCACATTAAAATCTTTGCTGTCTGCGTTTTTGTCTTTACCATCGGCTTCTGCTCGATCAGCTGGGTTTTCAACATAAATTGTGCCAGCTTTGTATTTACCTTTGATTCTTTCAGCAGCTGTTGTTCCACTATCGTCGCCATTTTTATCTTGTCCAACTAAGCGCTGTGTTGTTCCACCATTTACATAAAGCTTATTTCCGTTTTCATCATATTGAAAAGTAGGAGTGGTAGTGCCTAAATCTGATGTAGTGGCAGCAATTACGCTTTTACCGCCGCCAAATTGCACTCCGCAAGCAACTTTTCTGCTGGATATTTTCAAGACTGCCGCCGATTTCGTCAATTTGATAATTAGACTTACCGACTTTATTGGCATTGGTAGTTTCGTAAAATACGCCATAACTGAGGCTGTGTTTGTTTTGGTTGAAATAAGGATCTAAGAAATAAAAGCGCACTTTTTTGCCTGATTGAGAATTGGTGAGAGAGGCGTTTAGCGTATTGCCAGTGCCGAGGAAATTCTTCTCAGCAATGCCCAAATTAAAGGCAACACCAGACTTGCTGGAATGTGATAAACCTACGGAAAGTGTGCCAGTTTTGGCTTCTTTGACATTGAAATTTAAGTTAATTTTATCATCAGCGCCTTCAACTTTTATAGTATCCATTTTCACATTGGAAAAATAGCCTAAACGCTTGATGCTATTGATTGATTCCTCCAATTCGTCATCTGAATATATGCCACTTTCATAGACGCTGATTTCGCGGCGAACCACTTCGTCTTGCGTTCTGGTGTTGCCAGAAATGGTGATGCGGTTGATATATACTTTTTTGTTTGGGGTTATTTCAAAAATTATGTCAACGATATTTTCGCTGCTATTTTCATCAGTTGCCGCATTGACTTTGGCAAAAGCATAACCGCGATTAGTGTAGATGCCAGTTATAATATTGATGTCTTGGATGATTTGTTTGCGTTCAAATAAATCGCCAGATTTGATGCTTAGTAATTTTGTTAAACTTTCGTTAGTTTCGCTAAGTAAATCGCCTGAGAATTTGATGCTGCCGATTTTGTATTCAGGGCCTTCTTTTATTTTAATAGCGATGTCGATGCTTTTTTTGTCATCAGAGAGGTTGCTTTGCACATCAAGAATTTGAAAATCCAAAAAGCCAGCATTGACATAATATGAATTTAACGACTCAATCCCTGCATTTAAAGAGGCTTCGGAATAATAGTCTCTTTCGGTGAAAAAGTTTTTAGGAAACCAATCTGCCTCGCCGATTTCAAATAAGTCTAATAATTCCTCTTCGTCTCTGGTTTTGTTGCCGCTGATACCCATACTTTTGATGCGAGCAACATCGCCTTCATCGATTTTTACGGTGATGCCAACTCTATTTTGTGAGTCAACTTCAACGGTTTGCTCGATTTTGGCATTGTAATAACCTTGATTAATATAAGCGCCATCTAATTGCTCGGTCAAATCATTGAGGTTTTTTTTGTCAAAAATATTGCCCTGCGCGAGTTTCATCCCAGCTAAAAATCGCTCAACCGAATCTTCGTCCAGCACTTTTGATGAGTAGCCAAGCACTTCAACATATTTGATATAAGGGTTTTCGCTGATGACGATTTTCAAAGTGTTGCCAATTTGAGTTACTTCAATATCTTTAAAAAAGTTGGTTTTGTAAAGTGCGCTGATGATTTTTGATGAGGTTTTTGCGCTGTAATTGTCGCCGACTTCAACTGGTAAATAGCTGAGAACTGTGCCTCTGGAAATGGCGTTTAAGCCTAATATTTCAATGTTTTTAATGTTTGCTGCAAAGGCAAAAGAAGCGTTTAATAAGCCGATTATTAAGGCGAATTTGAATAAAGATTTTTTCATAAATAGATGTTAAAACTGATAAAGCCCGTAATTATACAAGACAATTTAATGTCAATGTTGCGAGTGAGTATGCCCAGCATCTTTGAGCCGAGTGAGATAGTTTTGCCAGCGAATATCCTGCTCTATTGCCAGTTTGTGAAGATGTTCCCAAGAATAAATACCGCTGTCGTGGCCATCGCTAAAAAACAAAATAATGGCATAATTGCCAGTCGGTTCTATGCGTTTAATCGTGGTATTTTCTTTGCCGATTTGCAAAGTTTCCTGCCCGGGGCCGTGTCCAACCACTTCGGCAGAAGGCGAATAAACTCGCAAATATTCCGCTGATAAAGGATATTTAATATCGTCAAAAGTCAGAGTTAACAAATTTTTTCCTTTATTCAGAGTAATATTGCTGGGCGCTTTCATATATTTTCACTATGGTTAAATTAGGCGCTATTTTAACTTAATAAGTGGATAAAATAGCGTATGAATATTAATTTTACAAAAATGCAGGCGTTAGGCAACGATTTTATGCTGATTGACAAAACTAATGCTGAGTTTGAGATTGGTTATGAGCAAGTCGCTAACTTGGCTAATCGGCGCTGTGGCGTAGGTTTTGACCAAATGCTATTGGTGGAAAAATCAACAGTTGCCGATTTTGCTTATCGCATTATCAACGCTGACGGCTCGGAAGTTATGCAATGTGGAAATGGGGCGCGCTGTTTTGCTCTTTTTGTGCGTGAAAAAGGGCTGACAAGCAATAATATAATTAGTGTTGAAACCAAAAATGGGCTGCTGTCTTTGCAAATTTTCGCTGATAATTCAGTGCGCGTGGATATGGGGGCTGTGAACTTTGAGACGGCGCAAATTCCGCTATCAGCCCCGCAAGCAGCCACTTACAAAATCGCAGGCAAGGAGTTTGGAGCGCTGTCAATCGGCAATCCACATTGTGTAATAATTGTGGATGATGTTGCTAAAACAGAAGTTGAAAAGATTGCTAAAAGCATCTGGCAAAGCGGTATTTTCACTGATGGAGTGAATGTTGGTTTTATGCAAATAATTGGCAGGAGCAAGGTGGATTTGCGCGTTTATGAACGCGGTGTGGGCGAAACTCTTGCTTGCGGTTCTGGCGCTTGTGCGGCAGTTATTCACGGCATCAATCTGGGTTTGCTGGATGAAAAAGTCAAAGTTCGCTTCAAAAATGGTAGCGTTTTAGTGGAATATTCTGCCGGCAAAAATGTGTTTTTAACCGGCGATGCACAATTTGTCTATGAAGGGCAAATAGAAATTTAATATCGTGGAATAATGCTAATTTTGTAGCAGAATTTTCACACAAAAACGCAACCTGACAAATGCCTCGTTTCCAAGCTCATATTTGGAATTCATACTCAACAGTTGGCGCGAAACATTAATTTATCTTCAAATCTAATCATACTCAATGCGCCGCCCCAAGCGCATCCTGTATCGAGTGAATAGATATGCGGATGACTGATGTTTTGCAAAGTTGACCAGTGTCCAAAGAAAATATCCACACCTTCAAGGGCTTTATTTTGATGCAGAAACCAAGCTTTAAAATTCTTTGGTGCTTGGTCAAAATTCATTTTATGGGCAAATTCCAAACTGCCATCAGCTTGGCAAAAACGCATACGCATACAGGCATTAATTGTGTATCGGCACTTTTCCATTGCCGATAAATTAGCTTTCCAAGTGTGAGGCAAATTGCCATATGCGCCATTAATAAAATTGCCAGCTTGCGAACTTTGCAGCTGTTTTTCAACCGCAAGTGTTTGCTCAAATAGCGCAAGTTTATCCCAAATCGGCGGCACTCCGGCATGCACTAATATCGCATTTTTATGCTCAATTGCCAGAGGCTGTTGGCGTAAAAAATCAATCAATTCAAAGCAATCTTTGGCGCTGATAATGTCGGAAAAAGTGTCTTTGTTGCCAACTATTCCGTTACCCAAAACGCAAGCTAATAAGTGAAAATCGTGGTTGCCCAACAGCATTTGTGCATTTGCGCCGAGGTCTTTGATAAATCTCAATGTTTGTAATGATTTGTTGCCCCGATTGACCACATCGCCGAGGAAAAATAGCCGGTCTTTGTCGGTGCTAAATTGGGCTTTTCGCAAGAGTTTTTGCAATGAGTCAAAGCAGCCCTGAACATCGCCGATGAAGTAGTCGGACATTATTGCAGTGTGTAAGGCTCGCTGAGAACAAATTCGGCAATAGTCGCATTAAAACGCTCGCCATCATCGTTAATCATTGCATATTCGCCTTTCATAGTGCCGGTTGAGGTTTTAATCACCGAACCAGAAGTGTATTCAAAAGACTCTCCGGGCAGCAAATGTGGCTGTTTTCCAATCACCCCAGCACCGGAAACCTCGTCTATATTTCCAGTTTCATCTTGAATAATCCAATGCCGATTGATGAGTTGCGCACCGATTTTGCCCTGATTTGTAATGGTGATTGTGTAGGCGAAAGCGTATTTGCTCTCAAACGGCGAAGTATGTTGCGGCAGTTTTGCGACTTGCACGCTAATTTTGATGTTGTTTTTCATAATCATTTTCCAAGTTAATAAAATCTTGCACACTCAGCATCTCAGCCCGTTTTGATAAATCAATAGCGGTTTGCTCTTGCGTAAGCAGTGATTTTAAACAATTTCTCAAAGTTTTTCTACGCTGAGAAAAAGCAGCTTTGACAATTTTTGTAAAAACTACAATATTTTTCACCTCTGTTTTTGCCAAAGGTTTGAGATAAACGATGGCAGAATCCACTTTCGGCGCTGGTTCAAAGGCAGATGGAGCAACGATGAAAATCATATCAACTTGAAAAAACGCCTGCATCATCACGCTCAAACGCCCATAAATCTTTGAACCAGGCGCAGCTGCCATTCTTTGCACCACTTCTTTTTGCAACATAAAAGTCATATCCACCACTTTATCTCGATTTTCTAGCAAGTGAAAAAGCAGCGGTGATGAGATATTGTAAGGTAAATTACCAATCACTCTGAGCGGATTTGGCAGAGTTGATAGGTCAAATTTCAACGCATCGCCCTGATGAATAAGCAAATTATCCTTGCCAAAATTTTGTAAAAGCACAATCAAATCTCTGTCAATTTCAATTACATTTAATTGCCGCACCTGCGCTAATAATGGCAGTGTCATTGCACCTTTTCCGGGGCCAATTTCCAGCAGATTGTCATCAAATTTTGGAGCAATTACCGCAATAATTCGCTCAATCACCGCCTTGTCGGTCAAGAAATTTTGCCCAAAGCGTTTTCTGGCTTTATGTGCCATTTATCAAATTTTGTGCATAATCAATGGCAGTTTGTAAGCTGCCCAAACTGATATTTCCAGTGCCAGCAAGTTCCAGAGCAGTTCCGTGGTCAACCGAAGTGCGAATAAATGACAAACCTAAGGTTATATTAACTGCATTTTTAAAGCCCAAAGTTTTCAACACCGGCAAACCTTGGTCGTGATACATCGCTAACACACAATCCACGCCGCGCAAGGCATCTTTCGTGAAAGCCGTATCAGCAGGCACACTGCCATGCAAATTAAAACCTTGCCCATTTAGCTTCTTAATCAGCGGATTGATGATTTCAATTTCCTCAGTTCCAAAATATCCACCTTCGCCAGCGTGAGGATTGAGCCCGCAAACTACAATGCGCGGATTTTGCAAGCCATAACTTTGTAAAGATTGATGCACAATGCGCAAAGTTTGCTCCAAACGATCGCTCTGAATTTGCTGCGGCACTTGGGATAGAGGAATGTGAGTTGTTGCCAAAGCCACTCGCAGCCCCTTAGTTGCCAGCATCATCACCGTATTTTTAGCGCCTGATAGCCGCTCTAAATATTTGGTATGACCGCTAAAAAACTCCTTGCAAATGCCCGCCTGATTGATAATTCCCTTGTGCAAAGGCCCAGTAATCAACGCCTTAGTTTTGCCGTCAAGGCAGTGTTTTGTTGCCAAATTCAAACATTCCAGCACATACGCGCTATTGTTTTTATTCAGCTCGCCAGCCACCACTTTATCTGCCGTTTTGATAGGAAAAAGGCAAAGGGTGTTAGGTTTAGAAGTATTTTCAGTTTCGCTGATTTTAAGCTCCAAACCCAGCATTTTTGCCCTTGACAACAAAACATCTGGGTCGGCAAAAACCAGTAAATCTTGCGCGATTTTTTGCCGAGCAATCAGCACTGCCAAATCAATGCCAATTCCAGCAGGTTCTCCGGGAGTAAATGCAAGCATAATTAAAATATGTTTAAAAAAGTCAAACTATTATAAAGGCTACGATGACGATAAATTTATTTTATATCCATCGAAACTTATATGCCAATGCTCAGAACAATCAATGGTTTCCAAGTAAAACTCTTGTATAAGCTTTAAAAAATTATTCCAAATTAGCAGAAAGTAGGCGCTGGGCTCGTTCGGTGGAAACTCCTTTGCGCTGGGCGTAGCTTTCTAATTGCTCTTGGTTGACTTTTGCCACGCCAAAATAGCGTGCCTCTGGGTGGGCAAAATACCAGCCGCTGACTGAGGCTGTTGGTAGCATAGCAAAAGAGCTTGTGAGAGTCATAGCGGCATTTTTTTCCACATCAAGCAACTGCCATATTTTTGCTTTTTCGCTGTGTTCTGGGCAGGCAGGATAGCCGGGGGCAGGGCGAATGCCTCGGTATTTTTCGGCAATAAAATCGTTGTTATTATGCGCCTCGTCCGAATATCCCCAAATCTCGGTGCGCAATTTATAGTGCATCAATTCGGCAAAAGCTTCTGCCAAACGGTCGGCAACTGCCTTTATCATAATCGCATTGTAATCGTCATTATCAGCTTCAAAAGCCTGAACTAATGGCTCAATATTTATCCCAGTAGTAACTGCAAATGCGCCGATATAATCCTGAATTTCGCTACTTTTTGGGGCAATAAAATCGCTCAAACAAAAATTAGGCGAGTTGCCTTTTTTGTCCAACTGTTGGCGTAAATTGTTGAGTATCAGCAGCGTTTCACCATTTTCATCATATAATTCAATATCTTCATTTATGCTATTTGCAGCAAATATTCCCAGCACCGCATTTGCTTGTAAAAGATTGCCATCAATGACTTTTTTGAACATTTCCTTTGCATCTTCAAATAGGGCAGATGCCGGTTCGCCGACTATTTCATCAGTCAAAATAGCGGGGAATTTGCCGGCTAATTCCCAAGTGCGAAAAAATGGAACCCAATCTATAAACTCAAAAATCTCGGCTAAATCGTAGTTTTTGAATATTTGAACCCCGAGTTTTCTGGGCTTTTTGATTGCGTCAAATTGCAATTTTGGCTTGTTTTCTCTGGCTTGTTGCAAACCGATAAGCTTGCTTTTGCCTTTATTAGCACGGCGCACTCGCACATTTTCATAATCAATATTAGTTTGTTTGAGCAAATCTGGCTTGGATTTTGCACAAAGTAAGCTGCTGACAACGCCAACCGACTTGGAGGCATCTTGCACATAAAACACGCCATTAGCATATTCAGGCGCAATTTTTACTGCCGTATGCGCTTTGGAAGTAGTAGCGCCGCCAATCAGCAGCGGAATTTCAAAGCCGCGCCGTGTCATTTCTTTGGCAACAAAAACCATTTCATCAAGCGAAGGAGTAATTAGCCCTGACAGCCCAATAATATCAACATTTTGCTCTTTTGCCGTGGTTAAAATCGTCTCGGCATCGACCATAACGCCAAGGTCAATAATCTCGTAATTGTTGCAAGAAAGCACCACTCCAACGATGTTTTTACCAATATCGTGAACATCGCCTTTGACTGTTGCCATCAGGATTTTGCCATTCGTAGTAACACCGCAACCTTGCTTTTCCTCTTGCAAATAAGGATCTAAATAAGCCACAGATTTTTTCATCACTCGCGCCGATTTCACCACTTGCGGCAGGAACATTTTGCCAGCACCAAACAAATCGCCAACCATATTCATTCCTGCCATCAGCGGGCCTTCGATGACCAAAATAGGGCGGCCAAGTTTATCAAAAGCCTCCTGTGTGTCTGCGTCAATAAATTTAGTGATGCCTTTAACCAGTGAGTGTTGCAAGCGTTTTTCCACCTCCCAGCTGCGCCATTGCAAATCTTCACTGCTGGTTTTTTTGCTCAATTCGCCAGAAAACTCCATGGCAATATCCACCAGCCGCTCGCCGGCCTCTGAGTCGCTATTTAGCACAACATCCTCAACAGCTCGGCGCAATTTTGGTGCAACATCATCCAGCACCAAAAGCTGCCCAGCGTTGACAATTCCCATCGTCATTCCGGCTTTTATTGCGTGATATAGAAACACTGAATGAATTGTTTCACGCACAATATTGTTGCCCCTAAAAGAAAATGACACATTGGAAACGCCGCCAGAAACTTTGGCGTATGGCAGGTTTTTAGTGATGTATTTTGTGGCTTCAATGAAATCCACGGCGTAATTATTATGCTCCTTAATGCCGGTTGATATTGCAAAAATATTGGGGTCAAAAATAATATCCTCGGGCGCAAAATCGACCTCATCAACAAGAATATTATAAGCATTTGTGCAAATCTGTATTTTGCGCTCTTGCGTGTCTGCTTGCCCGTTTTCATCAAATGCCATCACGATAATTGCCGCGCCATAGCGTTTGCACAAATTGGCATATTTGATAAAATTGCTTTTGCCTTCTTTGAGCGAAATAGAATTAACAATCGCCTTGCCCTGTATGCATTTAAGCCCTGCTTCAATAATCTCCCATTTGCTCGAATCAATCATCAAAGGCACTTTGGAAATCTCAGGTTCAGTGGCAATTAGGTTGAGAAAACGCACCATTGCCGCCTTGCCATCAAGCATTCCTTCGTCCATATTTATATCCACTATTTGCGCACCTTCCTCAACTTGAGTGCGACAAATATCCAGCGCTTCTTCGTATTCCTCGTTCAAAATTAGGCGCTTAAACTTCGCCGAACCAGTGATATTAGCGCGTTCGCCGATGTTGACAAATAGAGAATCAGCGCCGATATTAAAAGCTTGCAATCCCGAAAGCCGACATTCTGGCTCGATGTTTGGTATTTGTCTCGGCGGCAGATTTTTAATCGCATCGGCAATGGATTTGATATGCGCCGGAGTTGAGCCGCAGCAGCCTCCAAGAATATTGACTAAGCCAGATTCTGCCCATTCGCCAACTTGTTTGCCCATAGTTTTTGCATCTAAATCGTATTCACCAAACTCATTTGGCAAGCCAGCATTTGGATGAGCAGAGACAAAAGTATCGGCAATTCGTGAAATTTCAAACACATATTGGCGCAATAAATCAGGCCCCAAGGCGCAGTTTAAACCAATAGAAATAGGATTTGCGTGACGCAGTGAATTGTAAAACGCTTCGGTTACTTGCCCCGACAAAGTGCGACCAGAAGCGTCAGTAATTGTGCCAGAAATCATTATTGGCAGTTTAACGCTATCGTCAGCAAAAACCTGTTGCACCGCAAAAATAGCCGCCTTGGCGTTGAGCGTGTCAAAAATGGTTTCAATCAAAATAATATCTGCGCCGCCAGCAATCAGCCCGCGAGTGGATTCGGTATAAACATCAACTAATTCATCAAATGAAATATTCCTAAAACTCGGGTCGTTGACATCGGGCGATAACGAACAAGTGCGCGAAGTAGGGCCGATAACTCCGGCAACAAAACGCGGCTTGTCCTTGCTGGAAAATTCTTGGCAAACGCGCTTGGCAATCTGAGCACCGGCAACATTTATCTCATATGCCAAGTCCTGCATTTGATAATCTTTCATTGAAATTTTGCTGGCGTTGAAAGTGTTGGTTTCAATAATATCAGCCCCTGCCTGCAAATATTCGCGATGGATGTTTTCAATGATTGCCGGCTGGGTCAGGGAAAGCAAGTCATTATTGCCTTGCACAAGGGTTTTCCAGTCTTTAAAAC
>VSKZ01000120.1 GCA_008364125.1 Candidatus Thioglobus sp.
GACCGTATAAAAGGCGGTAGTTCAATGCCTGAATTTTCTTTATCTTCGCTTGACGCTATTAATCAAATAGGAATTGCCCTTTTATTGGCGTATTTAAGCCTAGAAAGGTATAGATACAGAAAAAAACCTCTAGAATCAGTAAAAAGAAAGTTAGGCGATGTAATAAATAATTCTGGTGTGGACGATATAACAGAATACGAATCTTACAAAACGCTAGAGTCTTTTTCGTCTAATTTAGAGACGATTAACTCTAAGTTTTCCTCTAAAAATATTATAAACTTGCCAGCGAATTTGGGAATTAAAGCCAAAGTATTGCTTGCTTATTTCTCTAGTAACTTAGATAGGTATTTAACCTTTGTTTTTTGTATATTACTTGCATCTAGCATGATTTTTGCAACAAACTATTATCTTAGTGTATATGCTTTGTTAAGCCAATATTTAACGGAGGTATTTTATATTACTATGTTTTTTATCGCATTTCCATTGTTGAATATTGCTCTTGGAGTATGGATGCAAAAACGGCTATTAAATATTGTTAAAGGATATGCAAATGAGATAGACAAAACAATCGAGACGATTAAACAGAGCAATAATAAAGCAATTGAAAAAGTATCTACAGACCATTTACAAAAGCCATAATGAATAGCAAAAAACAAACCAAATTATTGATTATTTTAGATGGCTGGGGGCACTCAGAAATCACGGAAAATAATGCTATTGCCTTGGCAAAAACGCCGGTGTGGGACAGTTTTAACCAGCGATTTCCAAATACTTTAATCAACACCAGCGGCGCAAAAGTTGGACTGCCGGGCGAGCAAATGGGTAATTCTGAAGTTGGACATCTAAATCTCGGCGCTGGGCGTGTGGTCAAACAGGATTTTACTCGCATTAGCAACGACATTGAAAGCGGCGATTTTTTCAGAAATCCAATTATAAAAAGCTCATTAGAATACGCCAACGACAACGACAAAGCCGTGCATATTATGGGTTTGCTCTCTGATGGCGGGGTGCATTCGCACGAAGAGCAAATCTACGCAATGCTTTCAATGACCAAAAAATATGCCTGCAAAGAAGTATATTTGCACATTTTTGCTGATGGCAGGGATTGTGCCCAAAAAAGTGCCAAGCTTTATATTCAAAAATTAGAAGACAAAATTGCCGAGCTCGGCGTGGGCGAAATTGCCAGCGTTATCGGCCGCTATTTTTCCTTAGACAGAGACAATCGCTGGGCGCGGGTGCGTAGCGCTTACGAATTGATTGCCAAGGGCAAGGGCAAACATTTGGCAAAAAGTGCGATTGAGGCTGTTGATATGGCTTACGAGCGCGGCGAGACTGACGAATTTATTGAAGCAACAGTTGTCAAAGTGCCGATAAAAATTGCCAAAGGTGATGTGATGATTTTTATGAATTATCGTGCTGATCGTGCGCGGCAAATCACCCAAGCCTTTACTGATGAAAACTTTCAGGGCTTTTCGCGCGGCACTTTTGTGCCAATTCAGTTTATTTGCCTGACTGAATACAAAAAAGATTTCAACTTGCCAGTGGCTTATCCGAGCGCAAAACTCAACAATGTTTTGGGCAAATATCTGTCCAATTTAGGTTTGACCCAGCTGCGAATTGCTGAAACTGAAAAATATGCCCATGTTACTTTCTTTTTAAATGGCGGCATTGAACGCCCTTTTTACGGCGAGGACCGAGTGCTAATCCCATCTCCGAATGTGGCAACTTACGATTTGCAACCAGAAATGAGCGCCTTTGAGCTGACCGATGAATTGGTGGAAAATATTGAAAATCAGAAGTATGATTTGATTATTTGCAACTTTGCCAATACTGATATGGTCGGCCATTCTGGCAAGCT
>VSKZ01000121.1 GCA_008364125.1 Candidatus Thioglobus sp.
AAAACAACGCTGTTTACTATAGCGCGGATTTCCCCGATAGTGTTTTTGTCTGCTGTTGCCGCTGCTAAAATTTTAGTTTTTACAGCAGTAAGGTGTGTGGTATCAAAGCTTTCTATGCCAGCATCAATATAATCTTGAAGTGTTAAGGTAGTGCCGGTAGTGGCATCTCTGATTTTGATAATAGCAGCAAGACTTTTATTAACCGTGGTGGCGGCAGTGGTTATGTTGTCTTTAACTTCGTCAGGGGCTGAGGCTGCAATGGCATCAAGTGCGCCTTTAACAGTTTCAGTGATATTTTGATCTGTCATTAATTTTGTTGCTAAGTCGTTAATAACGAAAGTTGCGGCGTTGTTGGTGCCGTCGGTCTTATCAATCTGCGAAACGACAGCCAAGATAACAGCAAGTTTGCCTTCATCGTCATTTTTTGTTGCTACCTTCATTACATTAGTTGGCTTGGTTCTAACAATGTCAACATTTGGAATAGCAAAATCGGAAGCAACTTGGGTATTTTTATCATCAATATCGTCTTTTAATGTGTCAGATACTGTTGAAGTTAAAGTGGGATCGTTTGTTGCGTTAGCAGGAATAGCAGGAGCGCCTGCCAATTGGTAAGCAATTTCAGAAAGTGGGTTAGTGTATAAATTTAGTGTGCCGCCTGTATAGTTTGTGGCAGCTCGCATAGTTGGGGCTGGTTTATTATTTACAGTGGCTTCGTCAGCATAAGTTCCGCCATAACAAGTGGCAACAACTAAGCCATTTTTTAAAGTTAAATCTGTAATGTTGATTGTGCCGTCAGCTTTAGTTTTTAAGTTTTCTTTAACAACTTTATTATTATTGGTAATGGCACAAGTTGCGTCTTCAACTGCACCTTTAAATGCGCCGACTGTTATTGTGCTGTTATTTTTTGCTTTTTCAACTCTGATTACATTGCTTCTTTCTACCCATTTAAGCTCGCTAAGTTGCACTTTTCTGGAGCTTTTGAAAGGTTTGTCATCCACGATAAAATTGGTGAGTTTGTCGTTTTCAATTGGCAATAAAACGCTTAAACGAGCATAAGTTGATCTATCAGAATTATTATTTTTTGAGCTGCCGACTTCAAGCCGAGTTGAGTCGGAAATTTGGGTTTCAAATCCAAGCACATTGCCGTTAATGTTAGCGCCCTGCTTGCCTTTCCAATAATATTGAGTTGCGCGAATTTTTGCCCATGGAAGATATGGAATTTGCCCTGTCAAGCGAATATCATAGCCATTTTGCACTTCTTCGCTTTTGCCGTTGACGATGGTTTTTTTGGATAGGCTAAAGTAGCGATTTACATTGACAGTGAAGTTGCTACGCTGGTATTCAACGCCGATGCTGGCGCGCCGGTGATGGGATTTGCTTTCGTAGTCGGTAAATAGGTTGATGCCGGCGATTGATTGCCCTTGTTCTAATAATTTGCGATAGCCGATGCCGAGGTTGATAGTTTCACGGCGATCGCCTTTGTCAGCGCCTGATGCAAGCTGGGCTTGGATAAAGATTAAATCTTGACTGTCTTTATTGAGATTTGATAATGGCTGAATTGTGCGAATATGGTAATTTATTGCCTCTGAATCAATGCCGCTAAGGCTGATTTCTGTGCGCCCTTGCCCAAATTTGTTGGCAAATTCGTTGGCTTTTGAATTGATATAACTTTGTGTTTTACTGACGGCTTGGCTTTTTAGGCTTTGTTTGAGGCTTTTTTTGAACTTTTTGCCAAATTCGGCAGTGTTGTCTGAATCGGTGCTACCTAAGGTTTGTCTTGCGGTTTTGGCAGATTCTGTGGCAAGTTTTTTGAAGATTTTACGGGCTTGGCTTTCTTTGCGTTTTG
>VSKZ01000122.1 GCA_008364125.1 Candidatus Thioglobus sp.
TGGCTGTGGACGGTGGAAGTGTTGAACCAAAACGGACAAATTTTATTAACCAAAACATTTGAGTATAAAAAAATATGAAAAAAGTAGTGCTTGCCTATTCAGGCGGATTGGACACCAGTATTATCGTTAAATGGTTGCAAGACACCTATAAATGCGAAGTGGTAACTTTCACTGCCGACATCGGCCAAGGCGAAGAAGTTGAGCCCGCGCGCGCCAAAGCCATTGCTGCCGGTGTTAGCGAGATTTACATTGAAGACTTGCGCGAAGAATTTGCCCGTGATTTTGTCTTTCCAATGTTCCGTGCTAACGCCATTTACGAAGGCGAATACCTGCTCGGCACTTCAATTGCCCGTCCATTAATTTCCAAGCGTTTGGTGGAAATTGCTGGCGAAGTCGGCGCTGATGCCATCAGCCACGGCGCTACCGGCAAAGGCAACGACCAAGTGCGTTTTGAGTTGAATGCCTATGCTTTAAATGCCGATATTCAAGTAATTGCCCCATGGCGCGAATGGGATTTGTCCTCGCGCGAATCGCTAATGAACTACGCCCAGCAGCACGGCATCGAGATTGATTATCAAAAACAAGGCAAAAAATCGCCATATTCAATGGACGCAAATCTACTGCATATTTCTTATGAGGGCGACATTTTGGAAGACCCATGGGCAGAGCCAGAAGCCGATATGTGGCGCTGGACGGTGTCGCCAGAAGATGCACCAGATAAGGCAGAATATGTGGAGCTGAGCTACAAAAACGGCGACATCACTGCCATTAACGGCGAGCAAATGAGCCCAGCCACAGTGATGGAATGGCTCAATAAACACGCTGGCAGCCACGGCATCGGCAGAGATGACATTGTCGAAAATCGCTTTGTCGGAATGAAATCACGCGGCTGCTACGAAACCCCAGCCGGCACAGTAATGCTCAAAGCCCACCGCGCCATGGAAAGTCTGACCCTCGATCGCGAAGCCGCCCACCTCAAAGACGAATTAATGCCAAAATACGCCAAAATGATTTATAACGGTTTCTGGTTCGCCCCAGAACGCGAAATGCTGCAAGCCGCCATCGACCAAACTCAAGCGTCAGTAAACGGCACCGTGCGCCTAAAATTCTACAAAGGCAATGTCATAATCGTTGGACGCAAATCTGCCAATTCACTTTTTAATGAAAAAATTGCCACCTTTGAAGACGACAAAGGCGCTTATGACCAAAAAGATGCTGCTGGCTTCATCAAACTAAACGCCTTGCGTTTGCGGCTTAAAGCCTTGAAGTAGGATATGGCAAAAATAAAAGACATCCCAAAAGTTGACCGCCCTCGAGAGAGATTGCTAAAAAAAGGTTCTGATGCCATATCAAAAACCGACTTGCTGGCAATTTTGCTTGGTAGCGGTATCAAAGGGGTTAATGTGCAATCCCTTGCTAAAACCATTATCACCAAGTTTAACCAAGATTTCCTAAATATTAGCGTTGAGGATTTGCTAAAAATTAAAGGCATCGGGCAGGCTAAGGCCTTGCAAATTTATAGCGCAATTGCATTGATTAAACGCTTTTATCAAGAGAAAAATAGCAATGATTTGATTATTAAAAATGTGCAAAATGTGCTAACTCTTGCCTTTGATATTCGGGATAAGAAAAAGGAATATCTAATATGCTTGCACCTTGATAGTCGCAATGCACTCATAAAAAAAGAGACTTTAAGCATTGGCTTACTGGATAAAAGTTTAATTCACCCCAGAGAGATTTTTTCCAGCGCTTTGGAAAATAAAGCGGCTAGCATTATTCTCATTCACAACCACCC
>VSKZ01000123.1 GCA_008364125.1 Candidatus Thioglobus sp.
TATTGAGCATTTTAATAACGAACAAAAATAGCACCATAACTGCGCCAACATAAACCAAAATCAGGGTGATTGCCAAAAATTCTGCCTCTAACAAAATCCAAATACTTGCAGCTGAAAAGAATGCCAAAATCAAGAACAACACGGATTTTGCCGCATTGCGAGAAAATATCATTGCCAATGAACTGGCAATAAATAAAAATGCAAAAACATAAAATAATATTTGGTCAAATGTCATATTTATACTTATTTGTAGGGTGCGTCCTCGGATTTAGCAGCGGCAATTTCTTGTTCATTTTTGTCGCCAATTTCGAGTAAATGAGCCTTGTCAAAAATGCTTCCAGCCCTTGAACCAACAAAAGCATAGTCAAAAATTTGGGTTTCAACAATCGCATCAACAGGGCAGGCTTCTTCGCAAAATCCGCAGAAAATACACTTAAATAAATCAATGTCGTATTTCGTGGTGCGCCGCGTGCCATCTTCGCGCACTGCGGATTCGATGGTGATGGCATTTGCTGGGCAAACGGCTTCGCATAATTTGCAAGCGATGCAGCGTTCTTCGCCATTTGGATAGCGGCGCAAAGCGTGCAGACCTCTGAAACGGGGCGAAATCGGCGTTCTTTCCTCTGGAAATTGCACGGTAATTTTTTTGTTAAACATCTCGCGTGCAGTGATTTTCATACCCCCACGCAACTCTGAGAGGCTAAAACTTTTTATTAATTGTTTTATATTATTAAGCATAATTTTAAAACCAAGGCGCTATTTTAAATTGGGTCATCAATGCTACCACAAAAATCCAAGCAATCGTCCACGGTAGAAAAACTTTCCAAGACAAGCGCATAATTTGGTCGTAGCGAAAACGCGGAAAAGTGGCACGCACCCATAAATATAAAAACATAAAAAATGTGGTTTTAGCCAGCAGCCAAATCATTCCCGGAACCCAAGCAAATCCGGCTTCTAAATAAGAGATGCCGGTGAATGGTGAGTGCCAGCCGCCAAAAAATAATAACACTGCCAACACTGCCATAAAAATCATATTGGCATATTCTGCCAAGAAAAATACCGCAAAAGTCATCCCCGAATATTCCACATGAGTGCCGCCCACAATCTCTGATTCGCCTTCCACCACATCAAATGGCGCACGGTTGGTTTCCACCAAAGCGGAGATGAAGAAAATAATCATCATTGGAAATAATGGCAACCAATACCAATGCCAGATACCGCCTTTTTGTGCCATAACTATATCGTTGATATTAACGCTGCCAGCAATCATCACCACTGTTACCAAAGCAAAACCGATGACAATTTCATAAGAAACCAGCAGCGATGCACTGCGTAATGCGCCTAATAATGGGTATTTGGAATTTGATGCCCATCCCGCTAAAATAATGCCATATACGCCAATTGAGCCGATTGCCATAACATACAATAAGCTGATGTCTAAGTTTGCCACATATATGCCTTCATCAAAAGGAATTACTGCCCATATTGCGATTGCAGGGGCGATTGCCAAAACTGGCGCTAATAAAAATAGGTAAATATTGGCCTTGCTGGGAAAAATAATTTCTTTTGTCATAAGCTTTAATGCATCCGCAATCGGTTGTAGCCAGCCCTTTGGACCAACACGATTAGGGCCGATTCGCAGCTGCATATAGCCGATGACTTTGCGCTCAGCATAAGTGAAATAAGCCACGATAAGCATCAACGGCAAAACCAAGGCGATGGCTTTAATTAGGATAATCAAAACCGTGGCAAACGCCCCATCAAACCAAGGAATTAGCGCGTGAATCCATAACC
>VSKZ01000124.1 GCA_008364125.1 Candidatus Thioglobus sp.
AAGTGGCAATAACTAAGCCATCTTTTAAAGTTAAACCTGTAGTGTTAATTGTGCCGTCATCTTTAGTTTCTAAGCCTGTTTTAACAACTGTATTATTATTGGTAATATTGGTAATTCTACAAGTTGCGTCTTTAACTGCACCTTTAAATGCGCCGACTATTATTGTGTTGTCATTTTTTGCTCTTTCAACTCTGATTACATTGCTTCTATCAACCCATTTAAGCTCGCTAAGTTGTAGTTTGCTGGAGCTTTTAAAGGGTTTGTCATCTACGATAAAATTGGTGAGTTTGTCGTTTTCAATTGGCAATAAAACGCTTAAACGAGCATAAGTTGATCTATCAGAATTATTATTTTTTGAGCTGCCGACTTCAAGACGAGTTGAGCCGGAAATTTGGGTTTCAAATCCAAGCACATTGCCGCTAATGTTAGCGCCATGCTTGCCTTTCCAATAATATTGAGTTGCACGGATTTTTGCCCATGGGAGATATGGAACTTGCCCTGTCAGGCGAACATCATAGCCATTTTGCACTTCTTCGGTTTTGCCGTTGACGATAGTTTTTTTGGATAGGCTAAAGTAGCGATTTACATTGACAGTGAAATTGCTACGCTGATATTCAACGCCGATGCTGGCGCGCCGGTGTTGGGATTTGCTTTCGTAGTCGGTAAATAGATTGATGCCGGCGATTGATTGCCCTTGTTCTAATAATTTGCGATAGCCGATGCCGAGGTTGATAGTTTCACGGCGATCGCCTTTGTCAGCTCCTGATGCAATCTGGGCTTGGGTAAAGATTAAATCTTGGCTGTCTTTATTGAGATTTGATAATGGCTGAATTGTGCGAATGTGGTAGTTTATTGCTTCTGAATCAATGCCACTAATACTGATTTCTGTGCGCCCTTGCCCAAATTTGTTGGCGAATTTGTTGGCTTTTGAATTGATATAACTTTGTGTTTTACTGACGGCTTGACTTTTTAGGCTTTGTTTAAGGCTTTTTTTGAACTTTTTGCCAAATTCGGAAGTGTTGTCTGAATCGGTGCTACCTAATGTTTGTCTTGCGGTTTTGGCAGATTCTGTGGCAAGTTGTTTGAATATTTTGCGTGCTTGGCTTTCTTTGCGCTTTGTTGCCGTTTTATTGTTCCAATTATAAAAATACAGCTTGCTTAAATCGAAATATGCTTCTTTGTTAAATGCTTGAATATCAACAGCGCTAACATTTAGTGACAATGTTAAGGCGCTGAAAATAAATAGTTGTTTTAGTTTATTGAGCATTTTAAAAGCGAGTTTGCTAAACCTCTTAAAAGTGGAGGGGGTGAATATAATAATGTTAGAATTTTGCATAATTATCTATTATCTGGGAGTTTATATTTAAAAAAATTGGATTTAATTATACTACTATTTTGTTTTGAAAGCAGTTAATTATTTACAATTAATTAGGAATTTATAAACAGGCCTTGCCTGTTTATTTCAAAGTGCGTTTCAAAGCACAAAAAACTCGCTGGGGATCGTGCAGTGCCAGCAATAATATCAGCTTGAATTATTTACTGATGATGGCACCGCTGACAGTTATTGAAATGGTAATTGCCCACGAACTCGCTCACATCCAGCACAAAAATCACTCAAAAGATTTTTATTCCTTGCTCAAAAAAATGCTGCCAGAATATCAACAAGCCGATATTTGGCTCAAAGCCAATAGCCAAAAATTACATAGTTTGTAAAACAAATAAATCAGGCAATGCCTGATTTATTTAGGGTGAAT
>VSKZ01000125.1 GCA_008364125.1 Candidatus Thioglobus sp.
CAATAGTTGAAACAACGCCAACAGCCGTGCCAGCAGCAGAATTTTCAGCAATACTGAGGTTTTGGCTGTCAATGGTTAGTGCTTCAATTGACGGCGAAACAGGATTTGCGCCCTCATTTAGAATACAACGAACCGAGGCTGCAAAATTTCTTGGATTGGCGTCGATAGATGTAGAAGTTTCTTTTATAAGTAAATATTGAGGATTGCCACTTGAAGCGATGGTGGTTGACACTAATGAAGAATAAAATGAAGAAAAGTTATTGCCTAAACGAAAGCTAGCAAGCGGCAAATTAAGACTTGAAGCAAAAGCACCTGCGCTATTTTGGCTTGACCAAGAAACTCTCTCAGCTTCTAATTCAGCACCTGTCGGCACTCTATATCCAATTGGGCAAATGCTGCTGCCATCAAAACTGCCCCAAACAGCCGCGCGCAAACTGACATCGCTATCAACAGTTGTCCAGTCGCCGGTGTTAGAGTCAATGTAATCTGCACTATTAGGAGTAATACTATCAGCCAAAGTAGTTGTGGTGGATGAGGTTCTTAACTGATGTCCATCTGCTGGTCTGCCCCATTGATATAAATCGCCAAAACTATCTGCATCAGCAGAATTAGTGGCAACTTGGCTAGCGCCGAGATTTCTATCTAACCAAATCCTGCCAGTTGGACTCACAACTGAGCCATAAATCAGCTCGTTGAAGGTGAATGTATCAATAACATCAGTAATATTGATAGTGATTTGCGCTATTTTAGAGGCAGTGCCAGCTCTGCTAATTTTGACTGTTAGGGTGTAAATTTGCTTGGTTTCAAAATCAAGCACATTATTAGCAACAGTTATTTGCCCAGCATTATCAATAGCAAAAGCATTGCCAGTGTTGCCATTGATGATGCTAAAGGCTGTTGGATTACCAATAGTTGAAACAATATCAACAGCCGTGCCAGCGGCAGAATTTTCAGCAATATTGAAGTTTTGGCTGTCAATGGTTAGCACTTCAATTGACGGCGAAATAGGGTTTGCGCCCACATTTAGAATACAGCGCACAGGAAGACCAATCGCATTTTGAAAGTTGTTTGATCCTGTAACATCCGTATCAACATCCGGACCAACACCCAAATCAAAACTCAAAGATTTATGGCTGTTATCTCTTAAGTTAGAAGACCAATAGGCAGCATTATTGGTGTTGCTAATAAAGCCGCTGGTGAAACGATATTTAGCAAGTGGCAAACGAAGAGTTGAAGCAAAAGCACCGGCGCTTTTTTTGTTTGACCAAGACTTTCTTTCAGTGTCAAGCTCATCAAATGTTGGCACTCTATAACCAATCGGGCAAATTCCGCTGCCATCAATACTGCCCCAAGCAGCATTGCGCAAAGTTGTATCGCTATCAGCAGTTGTCCAGTCGTCAGCATTACTAATGAAATCTGCGCTATTAGGAGTGATGTTAGCAGACAAGGTAGTTGTGATGCTTGAGTCTCTTAATTGATGCCCATCAGCTGGTCTGCCCCATTGATATAAATCGCCAAAAGATTCTGCATCAGCAGAGCTGGTGGCAACTCGGCGAGCGCCGAGATTTCTATCTAACCAAGTTCTGCCAGTTGGGCTTAAAACTGGTGAATATGTAGCGCCGTTAAAGGTAAATGCTTCTTCATAAACAATATCGCCAACATTAATGGTGATATGTGAAATTGCATCAGTAGTGCCAAT
>VSKZ01000126.1 GCA_008364125.1 Candidatus Thioglobus sp.
ATGAGTCGGCTAAAAATATTTTTATTGAAGGGCGCAATTTGCCCGATATTAGCAAACTTTCTATCGCTGGTGCGCACGATTTTTTCAAGCATTTGAAGCTTGAAGGTGTGCGCGGTGAGATTGCTGGAAAAATCCTCAAAGAGATTATTCAGCGACTAGAATTTTTGCTCAATGTGGGGCTGGAATATTTGAGTTTAGAGCGCCGTTCTGGCACGCTATCTGGCGGTGAAACGCAACGAATTCGCCTTGCCAGCCAAATTGGTGCTGGGCTGATGGGGGTTTTGTATGTGCTGGACGAGCCATCGATTGGACTGCATCAACGAGACAATCAAAAGTTGCTAAAAACCCTGACTTATCTGCGTGATATTGGCAACACTGTGATTGTGGTTGAGCACGATGAAGATGCGATTAAACAAGCAGATTTTGTGATTGATATTGGGCCAGGGGCAGGGGTGCATGGTGGTGAAATTATTGCCCAAGGCACACCGCAACAAATTAGCGATAATACTAATTCAATTACTGGCGATTATATCAGCGGCCGTCAAAGTATTGCCGTGCCAAAGCGCCGCAACAAGGCAAAAAATTGGCTGAAAATCCTTGGGGCAACTGGCAATAATCTAAACAAAGTTGATCTTGCTATCCCTGTCGGCGTGCTGACTTGCGTTACTGGCGTTTCGGGTTCTGGCAAATCCACGCTTATCAACGATACTTTGTATGCACTTGCTGCCAGAGAGCTTAATCGCTCGCAAAATTTGGTGGCAGAATATAAATCGGCAACTGGTTTGAAGCATTTTGACAAAGTTGTGAATATCGATCAAGGCCCTATCGGTCGCACTCCCCGTTCAAATCCAGCAACTTACACAGGAATTTTTTCGCTGATTCGCGATTTATTTTCCCAAACTTTGGAAGCGCGTTCTCGTGGTTATAAGCCTGGGCGTTTTAGTTTTAATGTCAAAGGCGGACGCTGTGAGGCATGCAAAGGTGATGGTTTAATCAAAGTGGAAATGCACTTTTTAGCAGATATTTATGTGTCTTGCGATGTTTGCGCTGGCGACCGCTACAATCGAGAAACCTTGGAAGTCAGCTACAAAGGCAAAACCATCGCCCAAGTTTTGGATATGACTGTTGAAGTTGCCACCGAGTTTTTTGCCCCAATTGCAAAAATCAAGCAAAAATTGCAAACGCTGATGGATGTTGGATTGTCTTATATTACTTTGGGTCAAAACGCCACAACCCTGTCTGGTGGCGAGGCTCAACGCATCAAGTTGGCAAAAGAATTGTCCAAAACTGACACCGGGCAAACGCTCTACATTTTGGACGAGCCAACCACTGGCCTGCATTTTCATGACATCAAACAATTACTATCAGTCATAACCCGTCTGCGTAAACGCAAAAATACCATCGTCATCATCGAGCATAATCTTGATGTAATAAAAACTGCAGATTGGCTAATAGATTTAGGGCCAGAAGGCGGCGACAAAGGCGGAAACATAGTCGCCACCGGCACACCAGAGCAAGTTGCAAAAGTCAAAAAATCTTATACAGGGCAATATTTAAAAGATATTCTTTAATGGGTTTCAATCATATTGTTAGCAAAATAACTGGATTTTTTGCAGGGTATTATTTAGTGCGCCTTGTTTAGATTGTAAGTGTTTTTTAGCATTATTGCCTAATGTTTTGGCTTTTTCGCGGTCATTT
>VSKZ01000127.1 GCA_008364125.1 Candidatus Thioglobus sp.
AATTAATATCGGTATTTTGGATAAATTGGGCAGATTTGTAAAACCAACTGGTAACAAAATCTAATGATTTCCAAGATTTTACTGTTTCTTTAAAAACCAATTCTTGGGCATTAGCCTGTTCTTTTGTGCGGAAATTTTTGCCTACAAACGGCGGATTGCCAATAATATAATTCAATTTATCTTTTTCCACCACTTCTGCCCAGTCAATTTCTAAGGCGTTTTTATTATGAATATTGGCATGTTCTTTTAGCGGCAATAAATCAGGTTCGCGTCCGAACTGCTTGGCAAATTCCACATTCATTTGGTGCTGTGTCAGCCACATTGCCACTTCGGCAATTCTGGTTGGCCATTCGTCAATTTCAATGCCGTAAAAATTATTGAGCTTTATTTGGGGGTCAATGTCAATGCCGATGTGGGATTGGTTTTCGTTGCTCTGCTGGGCTTTGAGGATTTGTAATTCTAAGCGCCGGATTTCTCGGTAGGTGATAATTAGGAAATTGCCACAGCCGCAAGCGGGATCAAAAAAAGTTAATGATTGTATTTTATTCATCAAAGTGATGAGTTTTTGATTGCGGATATTTTCTTGTTTTAGTTTAACAACTGCATTTACTTGGTTTTGCAAATCATCTAAAAATAAGGGGCTGATGAGTTTTATAATATTTTCTTCACTGGTGTAATGTGCGCCGAGATTACGCCTTGAATCTTTGTCCATAATTGATTGAAACAGGCTGCCGAAAATCGCAGGGCTAATGGCAGACCAATTAAAATAACAGCATTCCAACAGTTGCTCACGCATAGACGGGGTGAAGCTCGGCATTTCAATCAGCTCTTTAAATAGATTGCCATTCACATACGGAAAAGCGTTGAGCTCATCGCTTAAATTTGCGTTTCTATCGTTTGCACTTTTGTTTAGAATTTGGAATAATTTTTGCAAGTGCATTTCAGCATCAGTGCCGTCTGCTTTGGTGAAATCTAATAAATATCTAACAAATTGATGGCGATTGAATACGCCGGTATCTTCGGCAAATAAACAAAATAGGATGCGCACCATAAATACTTGTAATTGATGTCCGGTGAAATTGCTTTCTGACAGGGTATCGTGCAGTTTTCCTAATAATAAAGCTGCTTTTTCATTGAGCTCAAACTCGTCTATTTCTGCGCTGCTTCCACCATTCATAAAATCAAATAGGTGCAAATTAGTAATTAAATTTTCCAGCTCAAAACGATAATCTTTGCCGTTGTCGTCTAAATCATAAAGCCTAAATTCGTTCAAATCACAGATTAAAACATACCTTGGCAAGTCGTTATCATTTAAACCTTTGAAGTAGTTTTTGCCTTGCTTGTAGGCTTTTTCCAAATTCTGCCCAGTGGATTTCATTTCCACCAATAAAACGCCTTCCCAAAGCAAATCAATGCTTTTAACGCCTTTATCATCTGTGCGCACAGGGCGCTCAAAAGTAGCAACGCGGCGGCGATTAACGCCAAATATATCAAAAAAATCGTTTAAAAAAGATTGTGATTCTGCATTCTCTTTAATGGCATTTTCATATTCTTTGACAAATTTATGGGCTTTATTTCTGGTTTCTCGCAGAGATTGATTCATAATTAGTTATTGTTTGGATTGATGGCTATTATATCTTTTATGGCTCAAAAGCAGCTTTTATTTGCTCAAAATCAAAGCC
>VSKZ01000128.1 GCA_008364125.1 Candidatus Thioglobus sp.
TTATTGTGATTTTGGCGCTGATTGGCGGCGCAATTCAGCTGAAATCAACTGACGAAGAATGGTCTCTCGTAGTCAATAAAGCAGCAGCATTAAGCAGTGTGAAAAATGGCGTTTTAAAGATTTACGATTTTGCTGCTGATACTTATAAAGGCGAAAAATCTGCGAAAGAGCCGGAACTCTCAGTTCCAGCTACTCCGGTGGAAAAATAGTTTTTAAGCTATAAAGACAAAAACCCTGATATTTTTTCAGGGTTTTTTTTGTGCTGGGCTAAATTTTGGCAAGCAAAATAGAGCCGTTAGTTCCGCCAAAACCAAATGAATTAGAAATTGCATAGTTGATTTTCATCTCTCTGGCTTGGTTTGCGCAATAATCCAAATCGCAATCAGGGTCTTGATTAAAAATGTTGATGGTCGGCGGCGCTACTTGGTCTCTGAGTGCTAAGGCAGTGAAAATTGCCTCAATGCCGCCAGCAGCACCGAGCAAATGCCCGGTCATTGATTGAGTTGAACTCATCACTACTTTGTAGGCATGTTGTCCGAGTGCGGCTTTGGCAGCGTCAGTTTCTGCTTGGTCGCCGGCAGGGGTTGAAGTTCCGTGAGCGTTGATATAGTCAATTTGAGTGGCATTAACTCCGCCATTGCGTAGCGCATTTTTCATACATCTGGCAGCGCCTTCGCCACCTTTTGCCGGCAAAGTCATATGGTAAGCGTCTCCGCTCATACCGTAGCCAGAAACTTGTGCGTAAATTTTTGCCCCGCGGGCTTTGGCATGTTCATATTCTTCAAGAACCACCACCCCAGCGCCATCACCCAAAACAAAACCATCACGGTCTTTGTCCCAAGGGCGAGAGGCAGTAGCAGGGTCATCGTTGCGTTTGGATAGGGCGCGCGCTGCGGCAAAACCGCCCAAACCGCAATTGGTAGTTGACATTTCTGTGCCGCCAGCAATCATCACATCAGCATCGCCGTATTCAATCAGGCGTGAGGCATCGCCGATGTTGTGAGTTCCAGTTGTGCAGGCGGTGACAATGGCAAAATTTGGGCCTTTGAGACCGTATTTGATAGATAAGTTGCCAGCAACCATATTGATAATTGATGATGGCACAAAAAATGGCGAGATGCGTTTTGCGCCTTTTTCTCTGAAAAGGTCGGCAGTTTTTTCAATCGTGCCCAAGCCGCCGATGCCAGCACCAATAGCAACACCAATGCGTTCGGCGTTGGATTCAGTTATTTGAATTCCGCTGTCTTCAATCGCTTGAATACCAGCTGCCATACCATAATGAATGAAAGCATCCATTTTTTTGCACTCTTTTTTACTGAGATAATCGGCAACATCAAAATCTTTGACAGAGCCGCCAAAAGTGGTTGATTGACCTTTTGTTTCGATGTTGCTTAAAGTGTTAATGCCTGATTTGCCGTTAAGAATGGCGTCCCATGCACTTGATACCGTTGACCCAACCGGCGAAACGATTCCCATGCCTGTGATTACTACTTTTCTTTTATTCATTAGAATTGCTATATTGCTTAGAAAAAAAAGCGCTAAAAAGCGCTTTTTTTGGTCTAAGTTAATAAACGAAAATTACAGAGTTTTGTTGACATAGTCAATGGCTTGCTGAACTGTTGTAATTTTTTCTGCTTCGTCGTCCGGAATTTCGCAGTCAAATTCTTCTTCA
>VSKZ01000129.1 GCA_008364125.1 Candidatus Thioglobus sp.
TATCGCTATGGTCAACTCGCAGCACATCTTGCTCAATAATCGGGCCTTCGTCCAGCTCTTCGGTTACATAATGGCAAGTTGCGCCAATCAGTTTTACTCCACGCTCAGCTGCGCGCTGGTAAGGATTTCTGCCAGCAAACGAAGGCAAAAAAGAATGGTGAATATTGATAATTTTGCCAGCATATTTTTCGCACATTTTCTTTGGAATAATCTGCATATAGCGCGCCAGCACAATCACATCGGGATTAAAATCATAAACAGCAGCCATCATTTTTTGCATATCTGCCAGCACGGTTTTTTGTTCTATGGCAACTTTTTTAAAATCCACCCCATACCAGCTGACAATTTCTTTTAGTTTGTCGTGATTAGAAAGCACGCCGACAATTTCGCCTTCCAGTTCGTTTTCCAGCCCCCGATGCAGTAAATCTGCTACGCAATGCGAAGATTTAGAACCCATAATCAAAATGCGTTTGCGTTCATTAGTATCATTTATGCGCCAATTCATCTGATATTTATCGGCAAGTTGAGTGAATTTTTGCTTAAACTCATCCAGCGAGCAGGTGAGATTTGCACCAATTTCAATGCGCATAAAAAAGCGTTTATTCTGTTCATCTAGGTGGTGATGTGCCTCGATAATATTGCCATTTAGCTTAAATACAAATTGACTAACTTTGGCCACTAACCCTTGTGCATCGGGGCAAGAAATCAATAAACGATAGTTATTCATGTGCGATACTCGGCGTTAATTTTAATATAATCATACGATAAATCCGTAGTCCAAATGCGTTCAATCGTGGCGTTTGTGCCAATTTCAATAGTCATTATAATATCTGTTTTTGCCATCTGCGCACTGCCCAAAGATTCAGTGTAATCTGCATTCAGCTCGCCATTTTTAATCAAACACAAATCATTCAGATAAATGCTGACCTGTTCGGCTGTCAAAGATCCAATATTAGCGCGCCCGACCGCTGCTAAAATCCTGCCCCAGTTTGCATCAGATGCAAATAATGCGGTTTTCACCAAAGGCGAATGCGCCACAGTGTAGGCCACTTCCAAGCAATCTGCGCTACTATTGCCGCCTTTAACGCAAATTTCCACAAACTTAGTTGCCCCTTCACCATCTTTAATAATTTGCTGTGCCAGCGATTTTGCCACCTGATTTAGCGCCGCTTGAAACTCAGGCAAACAAGCGCCAATCTCAATCCCAGCAGCGCCAGTAGCGCTCAGAGTGCAGGCATCGTTTGTGGAAGTGTCGCCGTCCACGGTGATGCGATTAAACGACTGATTGACTGCGAAATCCAAGCAACTTTGCAACTCGGTTTGCCCAGCTTTAATATCGCTGAAAATAAAGCTCAGCATCGTTGCCATATCGGGGCGAATCATCCCAGAACCTTTGGCAATGCCACTAATTGTAACGGTTTTATCGCCGACTTTAAATTGCGCCGTGGCAGTTTTCTGCACTAAATCTGTGGTCAAAATCGCTTGTGCTACCAACGGCAGGTTATCCGCCGATAGCCCAGCGGCAAGCTTGGAAATATTGTTTTCAAAACATTGCATCGGCAACGGCTGCCCGATAACGCCAGTGGAAAACGGCAGCACCTGTTCGGGGGCAATTCCCAATTCATCTGCCACTAATTTGCACACCTGATAAGCGT
>VSKZ01000012.1 GCA_008364125.1 Candidatus Thioglobus sp.
CTAATGCCGCCGCTGTTGGCTCGTTGATAATGCGTTTGACATCTAAGCCTGCGATTTTTCCGGCATCCTTAGTGGCTTGTCTTTGTGAGTCGTTAAAGTAGGCGGGAACAGTGATAACCGCTTCTGTTACTTTTTGACCAAGATACTCCTCAGCGGTTTTTTTCATTTTGCCAATGATTTTTGCGGAAATCTCGGGTGCGGCTATTTTCTTGCCATTTACTTCAACCCACGCATCGCCGTTATCTGCTTTGACAATTTTATATGGCACAAGGTCAATATCTTTTTGCACTGCTTTTTCGTCAAAACGCCGACCAATCAAACGCTTAATTGCATATAAAGTGTTTTCCGGATTGGTTACCGCTTGGCGTTTTGCCGCTTGTCCGACCAAAACCTCTTCTGAATCTTTTTGAAACGCAACGATAGATGGGGTGGTGCGATCGCCTTCAGAATTTTCGATGATTTTTATTTGCTTGCCTTCCATAATAGCAACGCATGAATTTGTTGTTCCTAAATCTATACCGATAATTTTTGACATGTTTTTTTCTCCTTTTAATTATTTATGTTGAATATATAAGGACACAAAAAATAAATTCAAGATAAATAGGCAAAAAATTTTTGATAGTTGTAGATTTTTTAGATTTTGTCTTTTAATAATGCTTCTACATTAGCAGGCACAAATGCACTAATATCGCCATTTAAGGATAAAATTTCGCGCACTAATGAAGAAGAAATATTGGCATATTGTTCCGCAGGTGCCATAAATAGCGTTTCAATATCAGGGTTGAGATGTTTATTCATACCCGATAGTTGGAATTCGTATTCAAAATCAGACACAGCCCGCAGTCCGCGTAAGATAATTTGAGCATTTTGAGTTTTGGCAAAATCCACCAGCAAAGTGTCAAAGCCTAATACTTGGATATTATCAATGCCTTTTAATGCAGTTTTGGCAGCACAAATTCGGTCTTCAATGTTTAGAAAAGCGATTTTTTTGCTGTTTTGAGAAACGCCAATAATTACGCTGTCAAATAGCTTGCAAGCACGCTTGATTAAATCAATGTGTCCATTGGTGATAGGATCAAAAGACCCCGGGTAAATTGCGATTTTTTTCATAGTTGTATTAAGCAATAATGCATAGTAGGTGTCTTTTTTTGTTTGTTAATAATGGCCTCAGCGAAAAAATTTTGCGCTAAAAAACTTGGGGTTATTGCAAATTCCGATTCTATATATATTTTTATTCCAACATTTGCAAAACCGTTTTTTGCTATTAATTTTAATGTTTTTTCTAAGTAATTTTTATAAAAAGGTGGGTCTAAAAAAATAAAATCAAAACTGTTTTGGTTTTTTTCAGTTAAAAATTCCAAAGCATCTTGGTGGAAAATACTCATATTTTGGGTTTTTAGTAGGCGTTTATTTTGTTCAAGATGAGCAAAAGCGTCAGCGTTTTTTTCGATGCTGATAGCTTTTTTTGCACCGCGAGAAAGCGCCTCAAAGCTCAAAGCGCCACTGCCAGTAAACAAATCAAGCACAACTTTATCAACAATTTCAAACTGAATCCAGTTGAATAAAGTCTCGCGCACTTTGCTCGGGCTAGGGCGCAGGCCGACAGCATCTGGAAAGGTAAATTTTCTTCCCCGATGCTCGCCGCCAATGATTTGGAAAGTATTAGTTTTGATAGCAATCAAACGAATTTTGTAGCGCTTTTTTTGCTTCTTTTATATCGCCCCAGCCGTCAATTTTCACCCATTTTCCTTCGTCAAGATCTTTGTAATAAGTGAAAAAATGCTCAATTTGGTCTTTTAAAGTTTGGTCAACATCGCCAATATCTTGGATTTTATGATACGATTTGCAGAGTTTATCAACTGGAACGGCGAGGATTTTGTAGTCTTGCCCCGCCTCGTCAGTCATCCGCAAAACTCCAATTGGCCTTGCCCTAATCACCGAATCGTGAATAAGTGGATATGGCGTTATCACCAGCACATCAGCTGGGTCGCCGTCCTCTGCCAAAGTCTCTGGCACAAAGCCATAATTGCACGGATAAAACATCGGCGTAGTGATAAATCTGTCCACAAACATTGCCCCAGTTTGTTTGTCGATTTCATACTTTACTGGCGATGAATTAGCAGGAATTTCAATAATAACATTGACTTCATCAGGCACATTACCAGCGGATACTGGCTTTAAATTGTTTTGCATTTTAGCTCCTTTTTTAGTAAATTATAACGCCAACCACTCAGAATTTTCACTGATTGGTCTCCGCGTATATATCTTAACAGGGTTTTGCCGTTGGCAATAATTTCTGTTGTCAGATTATACTGGTTTGCTTTTTCTTGGATGAGTTTTTGCAAGCTGAGTTTTTGCGCTTTTTCCTCTGGCGTTGGCGGCATATTTTTATCTATTTCAACTTTTATTTTGTCGGGATTATTTGCCAAAAAAATGTTAAATTGTTGCTGCTTGTCAACGCTAAGATTGCGTTTTCCCATTGCAATATCAAGCAAATCGTTGTCAGCCAAAAGCCATTTTCTGGGCTTGTTTTTATTGATTGCATTTTGCTCTCGCCAAGCTGCCAGATAAACAGCTTGCAACTGCGCCTGTTGTGGCAGTCGCCATAAGCCTTTGAGCCTATTATAAGCCTGAAAAATATCCACCTCATACAAATTGGAATCAAGTAAAGATTGCCCGTCTTCCAGCAGCCAGTTGAGCTTTTGCCCTTTTTCTAACAGAGTTTTGAGCTGATAATAATTTTTGATTAGATAAACAACATCGTCCAACGCATATTCTATCGCCTTTTCAGGCAGCGGGCGAATGCTCCAATCCAACCTGCTATAAGCCTTATCGAGCAACACTCCTTGCAGGATTTGGGTCAAGTCTTTATAGGATATTTGTGCGCCAAAATTGCTGATTTCAGGGCGTAGGTCTTTGAGAAAATCGGCAGCAATTTGAGTGTCAAATACTTGTGCTGGAAGGCGTTTAGAGTAGCGATATAAAACCTCAATATCGTTACGAGCAGCGTGCGCTATCCATAAAATATTAGGCTGATATAGTTTGTCAAATAAAGGGGTTAAATCATCAAGTGCCAGAATATCAATGCATTCTGCCACATTTTTGCTGGCAATTTGGAGTAAACACAGGCGCGGATAATAGGTGCTAACCCACTTAAACTCAGTGTCAATGGCGATTTCGTTGTCGTCTTTGATGCTATGTAAAAACTCGGTTAGCTGTTTATTATTGTCAATCATTTGTGGTATTTTAACAACAAACAGCAGCAAAGGCTATTTTTATGAGATAATCAGGCACATAATTGCAATTACAATAAAAAAAACGATGAATTTTAAGCAAGATTTTGCCACTAAAAAAATGCCAAATAAATGGATTTGGGCAGTCGTTTTTATAATCTCTCTCGGCGCGCTTTCTTATATGGGGCTGAAGCCAGAGCTGATTGAGAAATGGTGGTGGGTGCTGGTAACTTACAACATAGTTGCCTGTTTGCTGGCTGGATATTATGTATTTCACGCCATCAGCAAACTTAAAGAAGGCAACAAAGAAGGGGTGATTGGCTCGCGTTTTACTTGGTCTTTTATCAAAATTATTCCTTTACTGACAATTATTCCGGTGCTGTCTTTTTATATGTTTTCATTCCAAACCATCCGCGATAATGTTGAGCGTTCTGAGCAAACTTACAACAATTTCAACAAAACTTTTTTGCATCAAGTTGACGATTTATATCAAGGTTTGCAAGCAGTTAGAGACGACAGATATATTGATTTCACCAGAGTTTTGCTGCAACAAATTCAAAGTTATTCTTATTTTAAACAAGACTCAAAAAACTACAACAAAGATATGCAATCCTTTTTGCAAAGTTTGGTTGACAAAAAATACGCCTGTTCGTTGGCACTAATAAGTGAGGGCGAAATTATTGCCAAAGTTGTGCAAAAAACTTGCTTGGTTGAAGACAATCAAACGCTTTCAAATAAGCAAAATTTTGTTGCTTTTGAAGATGAAGAGCAAAAATTGTTCCAAGTGCAAATGTCGGCTCAATATTTAAATAAAAAACTTGACCAAAAAAAATCCCTAAATTTGACTGTTGTTTATGCCACCGACCCCCATCTGCTACTCTTTTTAGGGCGAGTTAAGCATTTTTATAACTTCGTCAGTTCCATTACTTTTGATGTCAATACCTCGCTCACGCAAAAGCGTTTTTTGCTGGATTTTTCCTCCACCATTTTGCTCACAGTGCTCAGCGTGCTGCTCATTGTTTTCAAGCTAATTGAGCAATTAATGCTGCCGATGCACAACCTTTCGCTTGCCACTAAGGAGATTGCCAAAGGTAATTATGGGGTGATGGTGGACAATCAAGAACAAGGCAGAGATGTTGGTCGTTTGATTGAGCAATTTAATGAAATGTCCAGGCAAATTCAGCAATCACGACAAGGTCTCAGCACGCATAATATCTATTTAGAAACTATTTTGAAATATTCATTTGGAGTGATTGGGCTGGATCAAAATAAAAAAATTCAATTCATCAATCCGGTGATTGCCAAAATTTTGGGTATCAAAAACCAGCAACAATTTGTCGGCGCTTTTTGCGGAAATATTGTCGAAAAAAACCAGCATCTTGAAACGCTATTTTTTATTATTGAAGACAGATTTAATCAAGGAGATAGCGAATGGAGCGATGAAATTGAACTATTGATGTCCGACAGGCGGGCGCTTTTGTCTTGTCAAGGCGCTGTGCTGGACGGTGCTGATAAAGCTTTGGGTTATGTAATTATTATCAAGGACATCACTAAGCTTCATCGGGCGCAAAAAAAAGCGGCATGGGGCGGAGTTGCAGTGCGAATGGCACACGAAATTAAGAATCCTTTAACGCCGATTTTATTATCTGCTCAGCGTCTTAGGAACAAATTTTTGGACAAACTAAAAGGCAAAGATTTGGAGATTGTTGATAAAACCACCAGCGTCATTATTGACCAAGTAAAGTCAATGGATGCGATGGTAAGTGCCTTTGCAGATTATGCTAATATTCCGCAAATTGAGCGTAAATTATTGGATTTGAACGCGCTAATAAATAAAGCTATTTCCTTGTATGATGCGCAAAAAAACATTAACATTGAGTTTGATTTATCTGGCGATGTGCCGGAATTATCACTTGATGCCAACAGCATTTCCAGAGTGTTGGTCAACCTCATTAAAAACGCTGTTGAGGCGGTCGGCAAAGGGCAAGACTTGACTATTCTTATCACTACTAAATATATAAAAAGCAAAAACATAGTGCGTTTGAGTGTTGAAGATGATGGCAGTGGTTTTGCTGAATCAGTGTTGGAATCGGTGTTTGAGCCTTATGTAACCACTAAATCCAAAGGCAGCGGATTGGGAATGGCAATTGTGCAAAATATTATAGAACAGCACGATGGGCGGATTTTTGCGGGTAACATTGAGCCGAATGGGGCAATTGTTACTATTGAATTTGAATATAAAAAATAGGAAACATTATGGTAATTGGTAATATTTTGATTGTTGACGATGAAAGCATTAATTCAGAAACAATAAAAGACACTCTGGAAGATGTGAATTATAGCGTGGTGCTTGCTGCTGACGCTGCTGAGGCAAAAATCATCGTTAAAACCCAAGTGTTTGATTTGATTATGATGGATGTGTGGATGCCCGGGCAAGATGGAATGGCGCTGCTTGAAGAGTGGATGGAGGCAGATTTTACTATGCCGGTGGTGATGATGTCTGGGCATGCCGAGCATCAGGATGTGGTCAAAGCCATCAAACTTGGAGCAATTGATTTTCTCAAAAAGCCATTGCACGATATTTTGCCTATGGTGCGCAAACTGCTTTCAGAAAAATCTGGAAACAAAGATAAAAAAACAGAATCTATCAATCTGGATAAGCCGCTAAAAGCAGTCAGAAATATTTTTGAAAAACAATATTTCCAACACCATTTGAGCAAAAACAATCATAATATCGCCAAAGTGGCAGACATTGCCGGCTTGGAAAGAACGACTTTATATCGTAAGTTAAAAGATTTGGGGATTGGCAAAAAGTGAAAATATTAATCTTAGGCGCAGGACAAGTTGGCTCATCGTTGGCGAAATATTTGAGTAAAGACGATGAAAATGAAATCACCATTGTTGACAAAGACAGAACAAATTTGTCAGACTTAGCAAGGCATTTGGACATCAAAACAGTTTGCGGCTATGCCTCATATCCAAATATTTTGGAAGAGGCAGACATCAGAGAAGCGGACATAGTAATTGCCGTTACTAAATCTGATGAAGGCAATATTTTGGCATGTCAAATAGCGCATACAATCTACAAAGTAAAGAAAAAAATTGCCCGCATTCGCACCGGAGAATACCTTGGAAACGATGATTTTAAAGCCATTATTCCCATCGATTTTGTCATCACCCCAGAAGAGTTGGTTACTAATTTTGTCAAGCGTATAGTTGAAGAACCGGGCGCTGAGAGGGTGTTTGAGTTTGAAAATGGATTGGTGCAATTAGTGGAAACCAAAGCCTATGGCGGCACTCCGATTGTCGGCCATCCGATTAAAGAATTGCATAAACACCTATTAAAAACCTGCGTGCGCATTGTCAGCATTTACCGCAACGGCAAAGCAATTCCAGCGTATGGCGACACGGTAATCAAAGATGGCGACCGCGTATATTTTGTTACCAAAAAAGACAGCGTTGCCAAAGTGTTGCGCGAATTTAGGCGCTTGGACAAACCTTATAAAAACATTATGATTGCCGGCGGCGGTTTGATTGGAGTAAATTTGGCAAAGTTTTTAGAAAAAGAGCACAATGTGCATGTGATTGAGCTGGATAAAAATCGTGTTGAAGAAATTGCCGATGAGCTTGAAAATACTGTTGTTTTGCGTGGCAACGCCTCTGACGAGGAATTGCTCAAAGAAGAAGGCATTGAAGATACGGATTTATTTTTGGCACTAACAGACTCAGATGAGATTAATGTTTTGTCCTCAATTTTGGCAAAAAGGCTGGGAGCACACAAAACCATCGCCTTGGTAAAACGCAATATTTATGAAGATTTAGCCACTCAAAATGACTATGTAGATATTGTCATTTCCCCAGACCAAATCACCACCTCGGGCATTTTGTCACACATTAGAAAAGGCGATACGATGAAGGTGCATTCTTTGCGCAAAGGTAGCGCTGAGGCGTTGGAAATAATCGTGCATGGAGACAAAAACCACTCCGATGTTATCGGCAGAACTATTGCTCAAATTGGGCTACCAGAAGGTGTTGTTATTGGCTCAATTGTGCGTGGTGAAGAGGTTATTATGCCATCTAAAAATTTCGTTATCGAAGAGTTTGACCATGTGGTTTTAGTGCTTAGCGATGTCAGCAAAATTCACCAAATAGAAGAATTATTTGAAGGATATTTTTAAATTATGCAACTTAATATTGTTTTTAAAACCATCGGCTTATTATTGATGGTTTTCAGTTTTACCCAACTTCCACCTATATTGGTGGATGTGATTTATGGCCAGCAACAATATCCGTTTTTTTTAATAGCAATGCTGTTTACACTTAGCGCCGGATTGGGTTTGTGGCTGCCATTTAGAAAAGTAAAACGCGATTTCAGAATCCGTGAAGGCATCCTCGTTGTGGTGAGTTTTTGGTTGGTGCTATCACTATTTGCAACTATCCCATTTTTGCTCACCAACAGTATGGAAATGTCATTTAGTGATGCATTTTTTGAGTCAATGTCAGGGCTTAGCACCACTGGATCTACGGTTATTTCAAAGCTTGATGAGTTGCCAAAATCAATTTTGTATTATCGCCAGCAGTTGCAATGGCTTGGCGGAATGGGAATTATTGTGTTGGCGCTGGCAATTTTGCCGATGCTCGGAGTTCGCGGAATGGAGCTTTATCACGCCGAATCCAGTGGCATTTCTAAAGAAAGATTAACCCCAAAATTAACCCAAACAGCAAAGGTTTTGTGGTTTATTTACATCGGTTTTACCGTTGCCTGTGCCTTGGCATATTATTTGGCAGGGATGGATATTTTTGATGCCATCGGACATAGTTATAGCACTGTGGCAATTGGCGGATTTTCCACGCATAACGCTTCTATTGGTTATTTTAACTCCATTGCAATTGAGGCAGTGGCAGTGATTTTTATGTTTTTTGCGGGCATCAATTTTTCTCTGCATTTTTTGGTTTGGCGTAAAAATCACATCAATAATTATTATCAAGATTCAGAGTTCAGAGCTTATGTTGGATTTTTAATATTTTTGAGCGTAGCTTCAACGCTTTATTTAATGAATACAGGGCAATATCAAAGCATTGAAGATGCTTTTAGATATGGCTTTTTTCAAAGCGTATCGATGATAACCACCACCGGTTTTACCTCAACTAATTTTTCGCTTTGGACAACACTGCCAGTATTTTTGCTATTTGCCAGTTTTATTGGTGCTTGTGTTGGCTCAACAGGCGGCGGTATCAAGGTTGTGCGCGTGCTATTGATGTTCAAACTTGCGGTTAAAGAAATCAAAAAATTCATCCATCCTAATGCCCAAATCAATATCAAACTCAACAAACGCAGCGTTGGCGGAGACACTTTGGTTTCAGTCTGGGGATTTTTTGCTTTATATGTTATGAGTTTTACCGTTATTATGATTGCGCTAATGCTCACCGGTCTTGATCAAGTTACCAGTTTTTCTGCCACAGCTGCTAATATCAACAATTTAGGCCCGGGTTTGGGCGATGTTTTTGCACACTATGGCAACATCAGCGACACTGCTAAATGGATTTTGAGCTTTTCTATGTTGCTTGGGCGCTTGGAAATCCTCACCATAATTGCCTTATTACATAAATCTTTTTGGCGTTTTTAGAGCAAATTAAAGCAGTTATTTTTCCACAACTATTTGATAATTTGGCAGCGCCTCCAAGAGCTTTTTCCCATAGAATTTTGAAACCAGACGATTATCAAAAATAGTTATTTTGCCATTATCAGTTTCAGTGCGAATTAGCCGACCGCAAGCCTGAATAAGCTTTAATGATGCGTCTGGCAGTGAAATTTCCATAAAAGGATTGCGATTTTGCGACTGCAAATAATCTGCCATAGTTTTGTCAATTGGCGAAGTCGGCACGCTAAAACGCAATTTGACAATCACTAAATGCGTGAGAAAATCGCCGCGTAAATCCACGCCCTCAGAAAAACTATCCAGCCCAAAAATCACCGACCCATTGCCTTGTTTGCGCAAGCTTATGTGCTTTTCCAAAATACCTTTTTTTGACATCTCGCCTTGCACCAATAAATGTGGCTTTAATTTTTTATCCATCAAATCTGCCACCATTTGCATTTGTTTATTTGAGGCAAATAAAACCAGCGTGCCTTGTGTGTCATCAATACGCTCTAATAATTGGCTGGCAACCTCCTCGGTATGCTCATAAATTTGCGTAGGATTGGATTTGAATTTGGCAATGATAAAAGGCACTTTGGCAAACGAAAAAGGCGATGGCAGGCGCAAATATTGGTTTTCTTCTTTGCGCAAACCCAACTGTTTATTAAGCCTGTCAAAACTACCAAGCGAGGACAAAGTTGCCGATGTCAACACGCATCCGGCAGCCTTTGACCAAATTAAATTATCCAAGTTGGTAGAAATATCGGTTTGCGCGCTATTTAGCGTATAGTTGGTTTTTTTATTGGCAACAACCTTGCTAATCCAACGAGAATGCGGTGAATGTGCTGGATTGTCAGTTTGCAAAAAAGAGTCCAGCAACTGCAAAATATCGCCCAAATGCTGATCACATTCACCGATGGCATTGTTTAAAGCATTGGCAATTTTTTTATCAAGTGGGCTGATTCGTAGATAATCTACCCATAAATTTTTGAGCTTGGTGAATTTGTTAAGAGTGCCGGTAATCAAGGTTTTGAGGTGCGTTGCCGCATCGACAATGGCGCTGTCAACTTGCCCTTGATTGAATAAAAACACTTCTTCGGTAAAATCCAGCATTTTAAAAAGCGTGATTAAATCTTGCAAATAGTCATCTACTTTTTTAACCTCAATTGCAATATTATCTTGCTTGATTTGCTCGCAAATTTTATCGCTAACACCTTTGGTTTGGCGAATACTACTTTTGATAAATTCGGTGCTGGTACTCAAAGAAAAATGCGACAACGCCTTGGTATTTAGGTGATGCGCTTCGTCAAAAATAAAAATAGATTCACTAACATTCGGCAACACCGTATTACCATTGGAAAGGTCGGCTAAAACCAAATCATGATTTGCGACAATAACATCAGCTTTGGAGATTTTTTTGCGTGCTTTAAAAAAGGCACACTCATCATAAAATTCACAACTTTTTGCCGTGCAGGTAAAGCGATTACAGGCTATTTTGCCCCAAACACTATATTCTGGTGGTTTGGTCAAATCGTCAATTTCTCCGTTCCATTTTTTGGCAGAATAATCATCAAATAAACCCTGCATTTTTTGCAATTGATGCTCAGCTGGAGCTTCATCAAACAATAAGCTTGGATTGGTAAGTAGCCCATCATCGGCGTTATTTTCAATCAAACCCAGCAAATTGCGCACACAAACATAACGCGAGCGGCCTTTGATTAGCTCATATTGAAAATCTTGCAAACAGTATTTTTCCGCCTCTGGCAAGTCTTTGCTCAATAATTGCTCTTGCAGGGCAACATTGGCGCTGGATATAATCAATTTTTTTTCATTGGCCTGTGCAATCGGGATGGCGCTGAGCAAATAAGCAAAGGTTTTGCCCGTGCCTGTTGGCGCTTCTACGCATAAAATTCTGTTGCTATTTGAGTATTCTCCGCTTAGAGTTTTTGATATTTCAGCAATCATTTTGTTTTGCGAACCGCGCAATTGGAAGCCGGGCATAGCATTTTTTAGCGCTACAAATGAGTCGCGAATTTTGGTTTTTAACTTGGCAGAAAGGGGCATTAAACTTTACGCTGAAACGACAAATCACAAAGTGCAATCAGTGCGTTTTTGTAGTTAGAATCTTTGATGGGAGCTAAGGCTTCTTTTGCCAAATCAGCAGATTTTTGCGCTTGTTTGCTGGCGTAACCAAAAGCATCAACCTCTTGCAAAATTGCGGTTATTTGTGCAAGATTGGAATTATCGGCGTTGTTAATTGCATCTTGTAATAATTTTTTGTCAGCGCCAGAGGTGTTTTTAAGCGCATAAATCATTGGCAGCGTGGTTTTCCCCTCACTTAAATCATCGCCTATTTCCTTACCAATAGTTGTAGAATCGGACTGATAATCCAATATATCGTCAGTAATTTGAAAAGCATTTCCAAGGTGCAGGCCATAATTTTTCAGCGCCTGTTCTTGCTCACTTCCGACTGCTGATAAAACGCCAGCAATTTGCGTTGCCGCTTGGAATAACACCGCAGTTTTGCGCTTTATTACCTGATAATATTCATCTTCGCTAAGCTTATCATTTTGGCAATTTAATAGCTGCAAAACCTCTCCCTGTGCAATCTCGTTGGTGGCTTTGGAAAGCAGCTCCATAATGCGTATTGACTCTGGTTTAACCATCATTTCAAAGGCGCGAGAATAGATGAAATCACCAACCAAAACACTGGCAGCATTACTCCAAACTTCGTTGGCAGTGTCTTTGCCGCGGCGCATATCGGATTCATCAACAATGTCATCGTGCAAAAGAGTTGCGGTGTGAATTAGCTCAATCACCGCTGCCATTAAATGATGGTGATTACCTTGATAATTGGTAGCCCGCGCACAAAGCAGCAAAAGTAATGGGCGTAAGCGTTTACCGCCAGCGTTGATGATGTGGCCGCTAATTTGATTGATAAGTGCCACATCAGAACTCAGATGTTCAATCAGCACCTGATTGGTTTTATCAATATCATCTTGAATCAGGTTTTGAATGTCGGTGAATTTCATAAGCGTTATTTTAATGATATTAGTAATTAGGCAGATGTTTATTTTGGCGTATTTGCCAAAAGATAGACCTCTTTGGAACGAGCTCGAGATGCCTTGGGTTTGCGAATTGTCACCTTAGAAAAGGCGTTGCGACAGGATTTGACATAATCATCAAAGCCAACACCTTGAAAAACTTTGATGAAGAAATAGCCATTTGGGCTTAGAGTTTTGAGCGCCATATCCAGCGCTAATTCACACAAATACAGCGATTTTGGAATATCTACTGACAGTTGTCCGCTCATATTTGGCGCCATATCGCTGAGCACAACTTGCACTTTTTCACCTTTGGTAAGCGCTAATAATTCTTCATAAATCGCAAGTTCGGTAAAGTCGCCTTGCAAAAAATTTACCCCATCAATTGCCTTAATTGCCAAAATATCGCTGGCAATAACTTGGCCTTTTTTGCCAACTATTTTTGCTGCAACTTGGCTCCAACCCCCAGGAGCAGCGCCTAAATCCAGCACCTTGTCGCCAGGTTTTATGAATTTCTTTTTATCAATCATCTCTGTTAATTTATAAACGGCACGCGAGCGATAACCCTCTTTTTGGGCGCGTTTAACATATTCATCACGCAAATGTTCGCTCATCCATCGAACTGCTGATTTGGTTTTTTTTGCCATAAATTGATTACATTAATAAACGCTAATATTAATTAATATTATAGGGGTAGTTTAGGGGATAATAGCACTTTTTCAAATCACGCCATTTATTATGAACGAAAAACTTAGAAATATTGCCATTATTGCTCATGTTGACCATGGGAAAACGACCTTAGTTGACAAGCTTTTGGAGCAATCACAAACTTTTGACGATCGTTTTGAGTCTTCAGATCGGATGATGGATTCTAACGATTTGGAAAAAGAACGAGGCATTACCATTTCCAGCAAAAACACTGCCATCAGATGGAACGACTATCATATCAACATCGTTGACACTCCCGGGCATGCCGATTTTGGCGGCGAGGTGGAGCGAGTTTTATCAATGGTGGATTCAGTTTTATTGTTGGTTGATGCGCAAGAAGGGCCGATGCCGCAAACGCGTTTTGTAACTAAAAAAGCCTTTGACCAAGGACTAAATCCAATCGTGGTTGTCAACAAAATTGACAAAGATGCCGCTCGTCCTGATTGGGTTATTGACCAAGTTTTTGACCTATTTGACCAGCTTGGCGCTACTGACGAGCAACTGGATTTTCCGATTATTTACGCTTCCAGCATCAATGGCTATGCCTCGCTGACAGACGATGTTCGTAGCGGCGATATGACGGCGATGTTTGAGACCATTATAGAAAAAGTATCAGCGCCAGAAGTTGATGTTAATGCGCCGTTGCAAATGCAAATTACTGCCTTAGATTACTCTTCATTTGTTGGCGCTATCGGCATCGGCCGCATTACTCGCGGAACTATCAAAAAAAATCAGCAAGTGATAGTTATTAGCACTGATGGCACTGAGCGAAAAGCAAAAGTTGTCGGTTTGATGGGCTTTATGGGGCTGGAAAAGATTGATATTGACAGCTCTGAAGCCGGCAATATTGCTTGCATCATCGGCATCGAAGGCATCTCTATTTCCGACACTGTTTGCGATGTAGAAAATGTGCAGGCTTTGCCGCCTCTGAGCGTGGATGAGCCAACAGTATCAATGGCATTTAGAGTCAACGATTCGCCGTTTGCAGGGCAAGATGGCAAGTATATTACTTCAAGAAATATCCGCGACCGCCTCGACAAAGAGTTGATTTACAATGTGGCATTGCGAGTTGCAAGCACTCAAGACCCATCTGAATTTATCGTTTCTGGGCGTGGCGAATTACACCTTTCTGTTTTGATTGAAACTATGCGCCGTGAGGGTTTTGAGCTGGCAGTTGGGCGACCGCAAGTTATTTTAAAAGAAATTGATGGAGTTATTTGCGAACCGTTTGAAGATTTGTCAATTGATGTTGAAGCTACGCATCAAGGCGCAGTGATGGAAAAACTTGGCGAGCGCAAGGCAGAATTGACCAATATGACCCCAGATGGCAATGGCAGAGTTAAGCTGGATTTCAATATTCCAGCACGCGGATTGATTGGTTTTAGAACCGAATTTTTGACCGCAACAACAGGCACAGGGCTGATGAATTCTACTTTTGATGCTTACAAACCGCAAAAAGAAGGGGTGATTGGGCAGCGTAATAATGGCTCACTAATTTCAATGAATCAAGGCAAAGCAGTGGCTTATGCCATTTTCAATTTGCAAAAATCTGGCAAGTTTTTCGTTGAGCATAATACTGATGTTTATGAAGGTATGGTGGTCGGCATTCACTCTCGCGACAACGATTTGGTGATAAATGTGAATAAAGGCAAGCAACTTACTAATGTGCGCGCTTCAGGCACGGACGAGGCAGTTTCATTAACTCCGGCAATTAAATTAGACCTTGAACAGGCGTTGGAGTTTATTGATGATGATGAGTTGGTTGAAGTAACGCCGAATAACACTCGCATTCGCAAGCGCATTTTGAGCGAAACTGGCCGCAAAAGAGCGAAGTAACAGCTTTTTAGATGGCGCTTTGTTTTTCAGTTTTGATGAATAATTGAGCCAAATAAAACACGCAAAATCCAAGCAAAATACCAACAAAAGCATCGTAAGCAATACTATTCAAACCCAAAAATCGCCAGACAACAGCTGCCGTCAAGCCCGATAGCATCATCACTAAGCCCAAAGATTGACTTATTTTGTATCCCATAAATTGTAAAATAAGCAGTGGAGTAAAGGCAGAAGCCAATCCAGACCACGCAACCAGAGTGAGGACAAAAACTGATTTTTCGGCATAAATAGCAGTAATTAAAGCAAAGCTGGCAACTGCTATGGTGGCGAGTTTGTTTTGCATAAGGCGCGCTTTATCATTGCTTTTTTGCGGCAATAAATCAGTGCCCAAAGCTGATGAACAACTCAAAACTTGCGAATCGGCAGTGGAGATTATTGAAGAAATAATTGCTGCCAGCATCAACCCGACTAAGGCGCTGGGCAAAATGGCTTCTGCCAGCGTTGGCAGTATGGTTTCGTTGTCAAAACCAGCGGGTAAATTATCGGCAAAATACACTTTTGCTATCAAAGCAGACAAAATGCAAAGTGAGGTAAAAATAATCGCCAAGCTGTAATATCCATAGAGAATTTTTTTGTATTGCGTGGTTTTTTTCATTGCCATAAATCGCACCGCAACATGTGGCTGTCCGGAAATTCCCAGCCCGCCAGCAATCCAGCCAAATAAAAACAGGGCAATAAAAAAGTTGTTGCCCATAGATTGTGGAAATAATTCTGTATATGCGCTGGGATTTTGGTAGAGTTTATCGACAAAAGCTCCCCAACCACCAATTGCGTCAATTCCCAGTATTACCAGCAGGGCAATGGAAAACAGCATTATGATAAATTGAATACTATCAGTCCAAATTGAGGCGCGGATGCCGCCAGCGAAGGAATACAAAAGCACCATTATGTAAGTTACAAATATGCCGATTAAAAGATCCCAGCCCAGCAAGATGTTCATAGCTTTGCCAGCGGCATCAAACTGGGCGGCGGCATAAATGGATAAAAATACTAAGGTGATTATGGCAGCAACTTTTTTGATGATTACTTTATCGTTGCCCCAATAATTTGACAATAAACTATTGTAATTTAGCAAATTTTTGTCGTGAGTTGCGGTGCTAATTTTTTCGGGAATATAGCGTATGATAAAAAATTCTCCCACCATCCAAGCTGCCATCAGCCAAAGCCCAGAAACTCCTTTGGAATAGGTGTATCCAATCAGCCCGATATACATAAAACCGCTATAAGCAGAGGCGAGAGTAGATAAAATAGTTTGCCAAACGCTGATACTTTGGCTGGCAGTTAAGTAGTCTGATACAGTTTTTCTGCTAAAATACCCAGCCGATAAACCGATTAATAAAATAATGATTAGTAAGGTTATAAAAGATGCTGCTAACATAAGTTTTTTCGTAAGTAAAAGCGATAATTGGCATTTATTTTAGCGTATTTTTTTGCAGAGTATTATGGATATTTTCAGTTTTTTAGTTAGACAAAAAAAGCTTGCTATGGTTTTCACTCTGAGCGTGATTACCATCGGTATTTTGGCGCTTAACAATATTCAAAGAGACCAATTTCCTAATGTAGATTTTGAAATAATGACGGTATTTACCGCCTATCCAGGAGCATCGCCAGAGGATGTTGAGCAAAATGTTACCAATCCACTTGAAGACGAACTGGGCAATATTTCTGGAATCGATAAATTCACTTCAATATCAAGAGCCGGTTCTTCTGCAATTATTATCAAATTATCGCAAGATTTTGGCGATATTATCGAGCTGAAACAAGAGATCAGAAATGCGGTAAATCGGGTTAAATCCTTGCCCGATGAAGTGGTGGATTTGCCCAAAGTAATTGACCAAAAAGCCTCTATAAAAAACATTCTCAAAATTAGCATAGGCTCAGATGTTATTGGTTATGCAAAATTACGCGAAATAGTTGACGACATTGCCAGCGAGATTGATCTGGTTTCAGGCGTGTCAGAAACGAGTAAAAAAGGCTATTTAGATAAGGAAATCCAAGTCAAAATAGACCCACAAAAACTCTACTTACATAAACTCTCGATGCCGCAAGTTATGAGCGCCATTAACAAACGCAACAAGCGTTACACAGTCGGCAATAACAATAGCGCTGAGGACGAAAAAACTATCGTTGTGCTTTCCAAATTTACTAATGCCGAAGAAGTTGGCGAGGTGATTGTCAAATCCAGTTTCAGCGGGCCGATTGTGCGTCTAAAAGATGTCGCTAAAATCACCACTGGCAACATAGAAGAAAAATCCATCGTCCGCGTCAATAGAAAAAAAGGCTTCATTTTGGAAGTCAAAAAACAAGCGCAGGCCGATATTATTACCACGGTGGATTTAGTGAAGCAAAAAGTGCTTGAAGAAAACTTGAAATACGATAATAAATTGCAGATTTTTTATGCTGCCGATTTGTCCAAATATGTGCGTAATCGCCTTAATATTGTTACCAATAATGGCATAATAGGACTACTATTAGTGCTCATAATATTGGGTATATTTTTGTCTTTCAAAACCGCATTTTGGGTGGCAGTTAGCCTGCCGGTAAGCTTGCTGGGGTCGGTGGCATTATTGGGTTTGGCAGGAGAAACGATAAATTTAGTCTCATTGGCAGCGATGATTTTGGTGCTCGGAATTGTGGTGGATGATTCGATTATCGTAGCAGAAAGTGCGCATTATTATCGGCAGCAAGGCGGCGACAAATATGAGGCAGTAATTAAAGGATTTAAGCGCGTTATTATGCCAGTAATAACCACAATTTTGACCACAATACTGGCATTTTCATCGATGTTTTTGATGAATGGCACGATGGGCAAATTTATTTATGTGATTCCATTAGTGGTGATTTTTGCGCTGAGTTTGTCTTTTTTAGAGGTGTTAATCGCACTACCAGCACACTTGGCAAGCACTAAAATTGACAAGAATACCAACAATTGGTTTGCACAAATTGAGAGTAAATTTGAAATACTTTTGACTCAAGTATTAAAGCACAAATATGCCGTAGTTACGCTGTTTTTTGCCCTGTTGGTATTCTCTTTGTTGTTTGCTAAAACACAAATGCAACTTGTGCTTTTTCCAGCAGTCGGAGTTGACAATATCGGTGCGCGGCTGGTAATGAAAACCGGCTCATCACTTAGCAATACCGAGCATAAAACCGAAGAAGTGGAGGCTTTGATAGAGGAAGTTGTGGGTGCGGATTTAGTCTCAATCACTACCAATGTCGGCAATTATTACACCCACAAAGCAAAATTCAATATCGAGCTTATCCCTTCTTCCGAACGCAAATCAGACTCAAAAACCATCCTTGACCAACTTAAATTAATCAGCAACAAAATCAGCGGAGTTGAAAAATTGCGCTTCTTTGTGCGTCGCCCAGGGCCGCCACAGGGCGAAGATGTGGAAATTGTTTTGGTTGCCAAAGACAACGATAAAAGGCAAAAAGCCGCAGTAAAACTTGAACAAATTCTGAGCTCAATTGCCGGAGTTGACAACATCGAACGCGATGACGACCCCGGTAAAGACCGCATTGAAATAGTGCTTGATTACGAAAAAATGGCAAGGCTGGAAATCGAGCAATCAACCCTCAATCAATATTTGCGCACCGCCTTTACCGGCATTGATGTCAGTAACATTCGCGAGGGCAAAAACGATGTAAAATTCAGAGTCTATTTTGGCGACAACCATTCTGAGAGCTTTATCCGCAACATTAAAGTAGTCAACAAAAAAGGCCTCGCCGTGCCACTTAGCAATTTTTCCAGCATTCGCACCATTGTCGGTGAGCCAAATTTTAACCACTACAATGGCCTGCGTTCCACAGCAATTAGTGCCAGCATTGACGATGCAAAAAACACAGTTGCCAAGGTGATGAGCACCGCGCTCGAGCAAATGAATTTCCCCGATAATTTTCCAGCAGTGCGCGTTATCAGCGAGGGCGGCGGCAAAGAAACCAAAGAATCTATGCAAAGTTTTTTGCGCGCTTTTGTGGTGGCAATTTTCGGAATTTTCCTGCTACTACTGTTGTTATTTAATTCCTACACCCAGCCAATGCTGATTTTGAGCTCTATTCCATTTTCAGTAATCGGCGTTATTTGGGCATTTTTTCTGCATGGAGAGGCGCTGAGTTTCTTTGCTATGCTTGGGGTTTTAGCGTTAGTTGGCGTGATTGTCAACGATTCTCTGGTGTTAGTTTCGCACCTAAATTCACTGCGCGACCAAAACAACGGAAACCCGCATAAATGGATTATGCAAGGCGCAAAAGACCGCCTGCGTGCCGTAGTGCTGACCAGCCTGACCACTCTCGCTGGCGTTATCCCACTCGCCTATGGCATCGGTGGCACCGATTTTATCCTCCAACCAATGGCACTAGCTCTCGGCTACGGACTACTTTTCGGAACCGCAATGACCCTAATCCTACTGCCGTGTATGTATTTGATAAACCACGAATTTGTGCAATGGCTGAACAAAAAACTAAAAAATAAAGATATGATGGGGATAGTTAAAGAGTTGATTGTGAAAGTCAAAAGAATGAGTGGAATGGTTTGATTGAAAATTGCCAATAGCCTTTGAGCTTTGTTTAGGTAATTGTAGATTTGTTGGTGGCAGGGCAGGGCATCAGGTTGCCTTTGTTATGTTTTTTTACCATATATATTTAATTCCAAGCGATATAAATAAAATTGCAATAGAAGTAAAAATCAAAGGTTTAATTATTTTATCTCCATTTTTAAGTGTCATATGGCTACCAATATAGTTACCTACAATACTTGCCAAAATCATTGGAATACCAATTATAAATGCCATTTTTCCAGCAATTGCAAAAGCGATGAATGCACCAGTATTTGAAGCAAAATTAAATATTTTAGATGTTGCTGATGATTCAATCAAGGGCATGTGAACTAAAAAATGCAGTGCTAAAATTAACATACTTCCCGTGCCTGGACCAAAAAAGCCATCATAAAAACCAATTACCAAAGCAACTATAGGCAAAACAAACATGATATCTTTTTTGGTTGGTTCGTATAAACCGTCTTTTTTATCTTTTTTTGGCATAAAAGATAATACCAAGCCGATAGGTATCATGAAAAATATAATTTTACCAACTATACTCTCATCAATTGCAAGAATTACTTCTCCACCAATGTACGCACCAATAAGTGCTGTTGGAATGCCATATCCAACCACTTTCCAGATTATTTTGCCATTTTTAAAAAAATTATAAATTGCAGATATTGTGCCCAGAGTTGAAACTAACTTTTCTTGCCCGAGTGCAAGCTGTGGAGGCATGCCTGTGAGAATAAATGCTGGCACTAAAATCAATCCTGCCCCGCCTGCAACACTATCCAAAAAACCTGCAACAAATGATGCAACCACTAAAACCAATACTCCAATTAGCAAATAATCAGCAAGTAACGAACCTTCAAGATACATCTTATACTCCTTTATTTTGTAAAATTAATGCCGATGTGTCTAATTGTCCATCACCATTTTTGATTGCTAACGCTTGAAATCACCTAACGCGTTAGCGGTCAGATGGAGTGATTTGTTATGTTTATTCTTGGATTACAAGTATTGCATATCCCTTAGCAGCCTTTACTTCACTAGCACCAGCGAAGAAAACACCCCCTGAGAAGAACCCCACCATATTTCCAGATTGGTTGCCAGTATTTTTGATAAGTACTCCATTGGCTCCAATTCTTGCAGCTTGTACTTTAAGCTCCTGAATGGCGCGGTCTTGTGCTGCTTGAGAAGAAAACTCAACCTCGCTCGAAGCCTCCACAATGCCAATTGTTTCATATTTTATTGGCGACTCAAGATAAAGTTTTACCTCACTTGGGCTAATCGCAGGTCTGATCTTACCAGTTACAATAGATGATCCAGTTGCACAGCCGAACAATACAGTTAAAAATACAGCATATACCGCGACCCTAAATATTTTCATTTTATTCTCCATAAAAAACATAACGCCTGAAATCACCTGACGCGCTAGCGGACAGGTGGAATGATTTATTATAATTTTTTCTCATACGATTGCTTAATCAAACTTAAAATATATTCTAAGTCTTTATCATTATGGATTTTTATTTGGTAATCACCACTTCCTAAAGAACCAATATTTGACATATCTCTTGCTATTTTTTTAGGGTCATCGAGTTCGCCGAGTGATAAATTTATGTGTATTTTTAACCACTTTTGTGTGAAAACAAAATCAACAATATTGCTTTTATGTTTAACAAAAGAAATATAATGTTTATTTGGTTTAATTTCAACATCATCAAAATTTAAAATAGCAGTTTTAAATTTTTCATAAATCTCTTTAATTTCGTCATTTGCATT
>VSKZ01000130.1 GCA_008364125.1 Candidatus Thioglobus sp.
AAGAGCAATCACTGTTGGCAGAGCTTAGCGATAAGAAGCGAATTTTTACCCAAGAACTATTAGACACAATAATTGAACAACAAGGACAAAACAATGCCTAAAACCACAAAAGAAACCATTAACAATATTGTTTGGGAAGCTTGCGATACTTTCCGCGGCACAATAGATGCCACACAATATAAAGATTACATCTTAACAATGCTATTTGTTAAATACTTATCCGACTTTTATCGTGAAAAACTAGAATCATTACAAAAGAAGTACAAAAATAATGCCGACAGAGTGGCCAAAACCATCAAGCTGGAAAAGTTTATTCTCGATGAAAAGTGCACTTTTGAATACTTGATTTCAAAAAAAGAATCCAGTGAATTGGGGCAAGTTATTAACAAGGCATTGGAAAAAATTGAAGAAGACAATCCCGAAAAATTAGAAGGCATTTTTAGAAGTGTTGATTTTAATAATGAGACTAATTTGGGCAAAACCAAAGAAAGAAACGCAATCCTAAAACATTTATTAGAAGATTTTAATAATGACAAGTTAGATTTGCGCCCATCAATGCTTGAAAACAACGATGTTATTGGCGATGCTTATGAATATTTGATTGCTAATTTTGCATCTGATGCAGGCAAAAAAGGTGGGGAATTTTTTACCCCCAGCAGTGTATCAACTTTATTGGCAAAATTGGTGGGCGCTAAGGAGGGCGATAGAATTTACGACCCTGCGAGTGGCTCTGGCTCATTACTCATTAAGGCAGCGAAAGAAGTAGGCAATAACAATTTTGCTTTGTTTGGTCAAGAAAAAAACGGACAAACGCAAACTCTCAATAAGATGAATATGTTCCTACATGAGATTAATGAGGCAGATATTCGCTGGGGCGATACGCTACGATCCCCATTGCATTTAGAAGACAAGCATTTAATGAAATTTGATGTCGTTGTTGCCAACCCGCCGTATTCATTAGACAAATGGGGTCGTGATGAGTTGGAAAGCGACACTTACAACCGATTTGATTATGGTTTACCACCAAAATCAAAAGGAGACTATGCTTTTGTCTTGCATATGCTTTCTAGTCTTAATGCTAACGGCACAATGGGCGTGGTATTGCCACATGGGGTGTTGTTTCGTGGCGCTAGTGAAGGCAAAATTAGGCAGCAAATTTTAGACAACAATCTATTAGACACCGTGATTGGCTTGCCTGCTAATCTGTTTTTTGGCACTTCTATCCCTGTAACAATTTTAATTTTTAAGAAAAATAGACAAAGCACTGACATCTTATTTATTGATGCTAGTAAAAACTTCACCAAAAATAAAAATCAAAATAACCTTGATACTACACATATTGACAAAATTTTAACCACTTATAAAAACCGCAAAGCATTAGACAAATACAGCCACATAGCAACCCTTGAAGAAATTCAAGAAAATGACTACAACCTTAATATTCCAAGATATGTGGATACTTTTGAAGAAGAGGAAATTGTGGATATACCTCAAACTAAAAAAGACATCAAGGCAATAGAAAAAGAG
>VSKZ01000131.1 GCA_008364125.1 Candidatus Thioglobus sp.
CAACATTTTGCACATAAATCCGCCCAGTGTTAGCGCGTTCTTGCATAAAAGTTGCAAACAATTCGCGCGCCCTGATGGTGTGTTTGCGCAGTGAATCGTCTTTTTCATATTTCTCATACAGGCGCTTAAACTCCTTTTGGTCGGCAAAAAATGACTCGTATAAACCCGGCGCTTCGTCTGGTGAAAACAGGGTAATATTGCCATCTTCGACAAAACGCTGATACATCAGGCCGTTAAATTGCACGCCGTAATCCAAGTGGCGCACCCGATTTTCATCAGTTCCAGCATTGTTTTTTAATACTAATAAATTTTCAACTTCCAGATGCCAAAAAGGATAAAACAAAGTAGCAGCGCCGCCACGAACTCCGCCCTGAGAGCAGGATTTAACTGCGGTGTGAAAGTGTTTGTAAAAAGGAATACAGCCAGTGTGCATCGCTTCGCCGCCACGAATAGGGCTGCCGAGTGCGCGAATCCTGCCAGCGTTGACGCCAATTCCAGCGCGTTGAGATACATATTTAACAATTGAGCCAGCGGTTGCACTAATTGAGTCTAAATCGTCATCCGCCTCAATCAATACGCAAGAAGAAAACTGCCGTGTTGGAGTGCGAACGCCCGCCATAATTGGTGTTGGCAGAGATATTTTGAAATTAGAAACGGCCTGATAAAAGCGCTCAACAATAGCCATTCGCGCCGAGCCTTGATATTCCTGAAACAAACACATTCCCACCAACATATACAATTGTTGCGGCGATTCGTAAATTTCGCCAGTAGCACGATTTTGCACCAAATACTTGCCTTCAAGCTGCTTTACCGCCGCATAAGAAAAGCCCATATCGCGCTCGTGATCGATGATTTTGTCTAATTTTTCTATTTCTTGGCGGCTATATTTTTGCAAAATATCTTTATCGTAAATGCCTAATTTAGTCAATTTGCCGATGTGCTCAAATAGTGGCGGCGGGGTGAAGGATTTGAACGACTTTTTACGCAAATGAAAAATAGCCAAACGAGCTGCTAAATATTGATAATCTGGGGCATCAATAGAGATTAAATCAGCGGCAGATTTTATTACGGTTTCGTGAATATCTTCGGTCTTGATATTGTCAAAAAAAGTGAGTTGTGCGCTAATTTCAACTTGGGAAACACTTACCCCTTTTAACCCCATTGATGCCCACTCAATAACGCGATGGATTTTCTCCATATCAATAGGTTCTTTTTTGCCATTTCTTTTAATAACTTGAATATTTTTAGCCATAGTCTTTTTTTGCTCAAAACACCGTATATAGTGTTTTCAAATTAAATTGACACTAAATATAGTGTATTTGCCATTATTTTGCAAGCACATTTTTTCTCATTTTTACAACAAAATCGCCAAATGTTTTGCCACAAAAGGGATAGAAATTTCAGCAAGCCACCGACCATCATCAACAGACCCCACAATAATTACAAATAATAGCTCAAATAATGATGTTTGTTTGGGTAAAATAATTTAGGTTTTGCAACTTATATGGAATTTTTT
>VSKZ01000132.1 GCA_008364125.1 Candidatus Thioglobus sp.
AAAAGACGGAATTAGCACCGCTGTTATTGAAGCTTCATCGCACGGTATAGCGCAAAATCGCATATCAGGGCTGAATATCAGCCACGCCATTTTCACCAATCTCACCCAAGACCATCTTGATTATCACCAAGATTTAGCCACTTATGCGCAAGTCAAACAGCGGCTATTTTCGTTGCCGAATGTTAAATCAGTTGTTCTAAATAAGGACGATGAGCACTATTCTGATTTTCTCAATGCGGCAAAAGGCAAGAAAATCAGCAGTTATAGTTTGGCGGATTTTGAGGCTATTAAAACCACCGAACACGGATTTTTGCTAACTTTAAACAACTATATTTTTGAGCTGGGTTTTTTGGGGAAATTTAATTTACTCAATATTTTAGCGGCTTTAAACGGCGTAATTGCCATTGGTTTTGATGCTACAAAAATTATCCCTTTGCTCCAAAAACTCACGCCGCCGACTGGCAGAATGCACAAAATTAAAGAACAATTAATTTGGGTGGATTATGCCCACACGCCTGATGCGTTAACCAATGCTTTGAGCACATTAAAATCTCATTATCCAGCGTATAAAATCCGCGTGCTGTTCGGCTGCGGCGGCAATCGCGACCAAGACAAACGCGCCAAAATGGGCAAAATCGCCTGCGACTTAGCAGATAATATTATCCTCAGCAACGACAATCCAAGAGGCGAAGATGCCGATTTAATTATTGCCAAAATCGTCAGCGGCATAGGCGATAGCTGCCAGTTTGACATTGTCAAAGACCGGCAACTGGCAATTGAAACCGCCGTCATCACCCTAAAAGACGACGAATGCTTGCTAATCGCTGGCAAAGGCCACGAAACCACCCAACAATTTGCAGACAAAACCATCAAATCCAATGATCGCGAGATTGTCAAAGCTGCGATTATTGAAGGCGCAAGGCTGAAATTATTGAAGAACAGGCAATAAGTTGCAAGTATTTTTTTTAAAATAGCTTACTTTTGGCTGCAATATTTTGTCATAATTGACTTCTCAAAAATATAAAGGAGAATGTTTTGAAAACAACTATTAAAGATAAAATCGACAAACTGGGAGATATGTTGATTGAAGCGTTTCATATTATTGGATTATTTGTGATTGGAGCAACAATTGTCTGGTCATCTGTTCACGAATATTTTATTATTATGCAACACGAATTAGGCTTTGCCACGCTAAAAGACATTTTGCTATTATTCATTTATTTAGAATTAGGCGCGATGGTAGGCATCTATTTTAAAACCCATAAAATGCCGGTTGTATTTTTGATATTTATTGCCATTACTGCCATCACCAGATTTTTAGTGATAGATATGAAGGAGTTGGTGATGCAAGATAAATTCAGCTTAATCATTATGGTTGGCTCGATTTTAATTTTATCAATCGCTGTTGGCGTATTGAAATTCACTGAAAATAAATACCAATCTGATTACGATTATTGAAAATATTTGGTGAGTTTATGCAAAAAAAAATCACCTAA
>VSKZ01000133.1 GCA_008364125.1 Candidatus Thioglobus sp.
TAGAAAATAACTTGTGGTAGTTTCATAATCAAGTGCGCCAGCAACTGTGATTTGTCCGTTTTCGTCAATGTCAAAAGCATCGTTGGTGTTGCCAGCGGTGATGCTAAATGCTGTTGGGTTGCCAGCGGTAACAACTAATACAGCTCCAACTTTACTGCCGATAGCAGCATTTTCTGCAACTAAACGGACTTGGATTCCCAATGTTATTTTAAAAACAACGCCGTTTACTATCTCGCGGATTTTTCCGATAGTGTTTTTGTCTGTTGCCGCTAAAATTGCAATATTTACATTAGCAAGGTGTTCTGTGGCATCAAAACTTTCTATGCCAGCATTAGTGTAATCCTCAACTGTTAAGGCATTGGCGAGGTCGGCAGTGTTGGCAATGCTGATTTTGGCAATGGCACTCTCAATGGCGGTAAGACCAGTTTGAACCTTTGTGGCGACAGTGTCTATGTTGGTTTTAACTGCTGAGTCTGAGGTTGTGGCTGTAATAGTAATAAGTGCTTCTTTAACTTCTCCAATGATATTTTCTTTATTCTTTAATTTTGTTGCTAAGTCGTTAATAACGGCAGTTGTGTCATTGCTGGAATTGGTCTCATCAATCTGCGAAACGGCAGCCAAGGTAACAGCAAGTTTGCCTTCATCGTCATCTGCTGCTGCTACCTTCATTACATTAGTTGGCTTGGTTCTAACAATATCAACACCTTTAATACCAAAATCGGAAGCAACTGCGGTATTTCTATCATCAATTTTTGCTTCTAATGTCTTAAATACTGCTTCTTCTAAAGTGACAGTGTCTGTTATGCCAGCAGTAATAGCAGGAGCGCCTGTCAATTGAATAGCAATTTCAGAGAGTGGGCTAGCATATAATTCTAGTGCGCCGCCTGTATAGTTTGTAGCAGCTCGCATAATTGGGGCATCTTTTCTGGCTGCTGTGGCTGCTGTGGCTTCGTCAGCATAATTTCCGCCATAACAAGTAACAACAACTAAGCCATTTTTTAAAGTTAAACCTGTAATATTGATTGTGCCGTCAATTTCAGTTTCTAAGTTTTCTCTAACAACTTCATTATTATTGGTAATACTACAAATTGCTTCGTTAACTGCGCCTTTAAATGCGCCGATTGTTATTTTGTTGTTATTTTCTTTTTCAACTCTGATTACATTGCTTCTTTCTACCCATTTAAGCTCGCTAAGTTGCATTTTGCTGGAACTTTTGAAGGGTTTGTCATCTACGATAAAATTGGTGAGTTTGTCGTTTTCAACTGGCAATAAAACGCTTAAACGAGCATAGGTTGCTCTATCAGAATTATTATTTTTTGAGCTGCCGACTTCAAGACGAGTTGAGCCGGAAATTTGGGTTTCAAATCCAAGCACATTGCCGCTAATGTTAGCGCCCTGCTTGCCTTTCCAATAATATTGAGTTGCGCGGATTTTTGCCCATGGGAGGTATGGAACTTGTCCTGTTAGGCGAACATCATGG
>VSKZ01000134.1 GCA_008364125.1 Candidatus Thioglobus sp.
AGTTGGGGATTTTGACTATCACCATACGGCATAACTACGGCGTAAGTGGCTTTTGGGCTAAACCTACTCGCCAGCAAAGCAATATCACAATATCGCTTTTGCCTGATACCATTACAGGTATCGCAGTCTCTATACTTTTTACAGCGATTATTAGGCACACAGCCAGTATCGTGGTATAATTTGTTCATATCATATCTCGCAAAGGTTGATTATTCCAAACCCTAAAATTCTAAGCAAATTTTGGGGTTTTTTTTGGTTAAAAAAAACAGCAATTATAAAACCTAATTTGATTATGTCAAATTAGATACCAAAAAACCACCTTGTTAGGTGGTTGGTTGGTTGATCAGCGAGGCTGTTGTATCAAGCCTCCTCGGCTTGCACAGCCTCACGCGGAAACCGTATTAAAAACCTGCTAATGGTATGACGAGACACATCCAACAATTTAGCAATGCTTGACTGTGTCAAGCCTTTGTCTAATAAGATAAATATCTCGTCCTTTCTATCCTCTAATTTAAGTTTCTTTTTAGAGCCTTTAACAGTGCCAAGTTGTCTAATCCGCTTGCCATCCTTGCTTGTAAAATAGCCTTTTTCAAGGATTTCCTGCTTTTTACGAGCCAGTGCTATGCTTGTCCGTGATTTAATGTAATAGCGCTCAATGTTGGAAGCCATACCAAGCACAGTTAATAAAATCTCTGATTGCATACCGCCGTCAAAGTCAATGACAGGATTTAGAATTTTAAGGCTTGCGCCTTTATCAACACACAACCTGCCAATTTTGAGCACCTCCTCTGTGTTGCGAGCCATCCTTGATAACTCAGCGACCAACAGAACATCACCAGCCTTTAAGCCATCAACAACGCTGGCAATTTTGCGCTGTTCATACGGCTTGCCACTGCTAACAGTGTCGCTGATAAATTCAATGTCTTTACCTTTGACAAACTCGCAAGCCTCTAACTTTTTCCGTTGATTTTTCAAATCAACATCACCATTACTGGCTCTCATATATGCGTAAATCATAATAACACCTCTCTAATTAATCACCATCAGCATTGACAGTGATAAAAAGATGATACCATAACCGCGCAAACAATGTAGCATTTAAAAGTATATTTAATTGCTACCAAGTAAATACCACCAATGCTTGCAGTTTTAGGCAGATAGACACTTAGTATTAGGGCAGTGAAACGCGCGCGCGCAAGATAGCGCTGTTTAAACGGTAAAACAGTTTAAACAGCATGCAGAAGCCGTGAATAATTTGTTATTGCAATCTTGCAAATAAAAAAGGAAGCCTAAGATGAAAATCAAAAGCCAACTATATGATGAAGCCTCTGGCTCTATCGGAAACATAACCGCCGCGAATGGTCGCGGTGGTTTGTATTTTAAAAACAAGCCTAATCCAAGTAATCCTAATACTGCCGCACAGAAAGTTGTGCGTTCAGCA
>VSKZ01000135.1 GCA_008364125.1 Candidatus Thioglobus sp.
TTTTTAATACTTTCAAAATCTGGCAGGTGAATAAAGTTTTTATCAAAAATCCGTCCAAATCCCAAAGCTATAAATTCAAGCAAGTCGCCGTGTTGAAAGCCTCTTATTTTGTAACTTTTGGCGCTGAATTAGCCTTGGTTTCAATCTTGGCACTTTTCTATGCCGAATGGTTTGGAGTTTCCAAATTTTATGCGGCATTACTATCTGGAATTTACCCTTTTTTGAATTTATTTTCTAGACCATTGGGCGGATTTATTAGCGATAAAATTGGACGAAAATTAACAATAATTATTGTATTTTCTGGCATTTCTGTTGTTTTTTTAGCTTTGGGATTGCTGGATAAATCTTGGCCGATTTGGTTAGTTGTAGTCCTGAGCATTGCTGGCGGAATTTTCTCCCAAGCAGGTTCTGGCGCAGTTTTTGCCATTGCCCCACTCATTCAAAAAAGATTAACAGGACAAATAGCCGGTATGGTTGGCGCTTTTGGAAACATCGGCGCTGTGGTTTTTTTGACTATTAATTCATTTGTTGAATACGATAAATTTTTCTTATTTATTGGAATTTCAGGATTTTTTGTGCTGGTATTGATTATACTTTTATTAGAAAATCCACAAAAACAAACGGTCAATCCATAGGCGGATGGCAATATTTAATTGATTAAATCAAATATCAAAGGTGATATGCGAGTAATTAATTTAATTTTAAGGAGAAAAAAATGAGTTATTTAGTACCAACAGATGTAGTTGAAAAAATGGTGATTTCAGGTGCGATGAAAATGAATATGCCAACATCAACAACAATTATCAGAGCTGTTATGGCGGGTGCAATTTTAGGATTGGCAGCGGTTTTTGCGATTACAGTTGCTATCAAATCCGGCTCGCCGATAGTCGGGGCAGTATTATTTCCGGTTGGGTTTATTATGCTGATTTTATTCGGCTATGATTTGCTCACAGGCGTTGTAGTATTAGGGCCATTAGCGGTTTTGGCAAAACGAAATTGTGCCTCAGCCAAAAAAATGTGGCGGATGATTTTTTTGGTTTTCATTGGTAATTTTATCGGCGCTGCGACAGTGGCAGTGTTGATGTCATTTATTTGGACTTACGGATTTAGCGCAGATCCGGGTGCAGTTGGTGCAAAAATAGCTGCCATCGGCGAATCCAGAACCGTGGGTTATGCCGCATTTGGATTGATGGGTTTTGCCACCGTTTTTATCAAAGCAATGCTTTGTAATTGGATGGTGTCATTAGGCGTTATCGGAGCAATGATGTCAAAAGATGTAATCGGCAAAGTAATTGCAATGTGGATGCCGATTATGCTGTTTTTCTATATGGGATTTGAACATTCCATCGTCAATATGTTTTTATTCCCCGCTGGGCTTATCAATGGCGGCGATTTTTCCTTTATTGATTATATGTTATGGAATGAAAT
>VSKZ01000136.1 GCA_008364125.1 Candidatus Thioglobus sp.
GTGTGTTGTTTTTTCCAAAATGGCGCTTTGGTTTTTAGATAATCCATAATAAATTCGCAAGATTCAAAGGCAGATTTGCGGTGTTTGCTGCTGCTGATGACCAGCACAATTTGCGCGTTCAGTGGCAAATCACCAAAGCGATGAATGATAGTTATGCTGCCGAGTTGCCACTTTTTATGCGCCTGATTGACAATTGATTGTAGCGCTTTTTTGGTCATTTTGGGGTAATGTTCAATCGTCATTTTTGTCAGCGACTTGTCGTCCAAATCACGCACAAGACCAACAAAACTAACCAAAGCGCCAATATTACCAGCCGCCTTTTTTGCCAGCGAAACCTCAAATCCTAAATCAAAATCCTGCTGCTGAATGCTTATTTTATCCATAGCTTTATTTTACAACTAAATCTCAAAAAACAATTATTAGATAAATGATTTTTCTACCCTCGTCTGCTCATACTGAGTAATTTTGTTATTACTGCAATAATCAATAAAATCCTTGGATGAGTATTGCGTCATTTAGTCTGAGTGGAACATTACCTTTTTTAAAATTTCATCATCCCTTTTAACGCGCCAGAGTCGCTTCTTGAATGATTGAATTTCTTGCTGTTCTGGTGTCGTTACTTTGGCAGATTCGGGCGCTTGTCCGTTAAGCTCTGCTAAGTGTTATTCTTTATTTCCTTAGTTTTGTATTAGTAAGGCTATAAATGTGTCTAAGTTTTTTAGACAACTACATATGGTGGAGGGATAGGGATTTGAACCCTAGAAGGATATTAGTCCTTGCTGGTTTTCAAGACCAGTGCATTCAGCCGCTCTGCCATCCCTCCGAAGGCGAGTATGATACCGATAGTTTTGGCAATAGTAAACAGCACGGGCAAAAAATTAACTGTAAAACGGGGGCGTTTTTGAGTATAATAATTTCTTTTTATATTTTTAAGAAATAGGTTGAGATATGGCAAAGGTATGTATGGTTACGGGCAAGCGCCCTATGAGCGGCAACAATGTTTCCCACGCACACAATAAAACACGCCGGCGTTTTTATCCAAATTTGCATACGCATCGTTTTTGGGTTGAGAGCGAAAATCGCTTTGTGAAACTAAAACTAACTGCAAAAGGCTTGCGTATCGTTGACAAAAAAGGCATCGATGTCGTGTTATCAGAAATTCGCGCTCGCGGCGAAAAGGTTTAAGGAGTAAGGTATGAGAGAAAAAATTAGATTGGTATCATCTGCCAAAACAGGTCATTTTTACACCACCACCAAAAACAAACGCATCCACCCAGAAAAGGTTGAAGTCAAAAAATTTGACCCAGTTGTGCGCCAGCATGTGATGTATAAGGAAGCTAAGATTAAGTGATAAAGATAAATGATATTGATAATTATTGTCGTATAATTGTCGTATAATTAAAATTGAGTTACTAAAGGAGATTAT
>VSKZ01000137.1 GCA_008364125.1 Candidatus Thioglobus sp.
TCCAAACTTTGGAACATCTATCAACAACATGATTATTAGTTAATATATAGCCTTTATTATTTACATAAAATCCACTGCCACTTCCAACAACACCGTTAGGGGCTGGACTTGATGGATAAGGGGTAATTGGCCTGCTTCTATTGGCAATCGCTTTTTCATTCCTCCAAGTGCAAAGCTTTTTAGCTTCTTGTATGAAATTTAAATCAATATCAAAAGGTTTTATTTCTTTATCTGTAACATCCTTCCATTCTATTTCTTGTTTGCCATTTTTTTGTGCAATATCTATATTTTTGCTCATATCGTCATTATTATTTTTTGGCACAAAATAGCAATATTGCAATACAGGATAAGGGCTGTCAGACTCCAAATAATCTGCACCAGTTACAACAGAGCCTTCTTCTGTTTCTTTTTTATGCCACAAAGTAAAGTTGCTCACATCCTCGCCAGCTTGTATTGGTACTTTTCTTATTACTGTTCTTATTTTTGTGGGACCGGGAACTCTCACCACCCTTTCTGGACCGGGAACTGGAACTTCTTTAATAATTTCTACCACTTTTACTGGACCGGGAACTTCTTTAATGATTTCCACTACTTTTACTGGGCCAGGAATTTCTGTGGCATATTTTTTATAGATATAATAAGCAGTTGCCAAAAGTATCGCAAATATAGCAATAGCTAGCATTAGCATCCCAGCATTTCTAATAAAAACTCTATCAGATCTAAATTTCCTTAGCCTAAGCAGCTGTTTTTCATTGTCTATTACAGCATCTGTGTGCGCATTAATCGCATTAAAATTATTCACTACAAAGCTTTTTATTTTTGGCATTTAAGCACCTTTCTTTTTGTCATCAGGTTGCTGCAACACATCTTCAATCTTTGTTGTGCCAAACTTCAAAAGGTCTGGATCGCTGGTATAAAGAGGGACATGGACTATTTCTGTTTTAATCACCTCAACAGGAACTTTTTTAATGATTTTCTTTTCTTTTCTTGGTGTTTTAGCGCGTTTTATTGCTGCTACCAATAATCGTCTCATAGAATTTATGATATAGCGTTTATCCGACTTTAAATCATGATATTTCTCTTTAGGATGTTTTAATATTAATGCACCAAAAGCCAGCACAACGCCCATAAGAGAAACCAGCGCCGCAAGTGAACCATACCACCAAAACGCTGTGGTTGAAACATCTGCATCTGTTATTTTGAATTTTTTAGTTTCATACTCTTTGCATTGCCTTTCTTCTGTGCTATTTTTTAAGGTATTTTTTGTACCCCACACACTATCAATAAAGTTATTCCACATTCTTGGAATAAATCCTAATTTGTTATCTTCTGGTTCGCTTAATGGTGTGCTTGCTTTTTTGGTGTCGTCATAATATGTTTTGCAAACTTTAGTATCTGAAAATTGGATCAGATATTCAGTAAATCT
>VSKZ01000138.1 GCA_008364125.1 Candidatus Thioglobus sp.
TGCTAACAATATCACCCCTAATAGCGCAGGTTTCATTGAGATAAACGACTGGACAATTGCTGATAGCGATAGCGTTTTGCGCGCGGCTGTTTGGAGCAGTTTTGATGGCAGCGGAATTTGCCCGATTGGTTATAGAGTTCCAATAATTGCCGAGCTAATTGCTGAGAGAAATGCTTTGTCAATCAGCAGTGGCGCTGACGCTTACAACTCAATTTTAAGGCTACCAACTGCTGGAAATCGCTCAGCCATTGATAGCAGGATTAGCGACAACATCAGTTATTATTGGTCAGCCACTATTTTTGAAGTTAACGCAAACCCAAGCGCTTCCACTTTGTTTATAAATGCCCAAAGATCAGATATATCCGCCTCAGAAAATGCGAGCGGTTCTTCGGTTCGTTGTATTCTAAATGAGGGTTCTGATCCCGTGCCTGATTCAGTTATTCCAATAACTATTGCCGCCCAAACTGCTGAAATAGCTGAAAATGCTGTTAATGGCACTATTGTCGGAGTTCCGCTAACAACCACTGGCAATCCAACAGGCTTTATCATCACTACTGGCAATACTGACAATATTTTTGCGATTGACAACGCTGGACAAATAACCGTTGCCGATAAAACAGCACTTGATTATGAAATTACTAATGGTTACGCACTAACAGTGCGAGCCACCAAAGCTGGCACTGTTGCTAAATTTACACAAATCAGAATTACTATTACTAATGTGCCATTCAACATTATTGGCGCTACTGACAGCATCATCGCAGAAAATACCAGCTTTACCAGCACTATTCCAACCTTAGTTGGCGATGATAGAGTCGGCACAGTTACTTGGACTTTGAGTGGCGCTGACGCAGGTTTATTTGCTATTGACCCAACTACTGGCGTAATTATTTCTAATGCTGCATTTGATTTTGAAACTCCAACTGACGATGACGCTGATAATGTTTACAGTCTAACCATTACTGCCACTGATAGTGCCAGCACAGCGCAAACTTCCTCCGTAGGATTCTCGCATAACGGCGAAAATAGCACTTCCAGCACAAACTTCACCGTTACTATCACTGATGTTAATGATATATTCACTTTCAACGGGCTGACTTATGGCTTAGTTGTGAGCCCAACTGGCAGAACTTGGTTAGATAGAAATCTCGGCGCTCGCCAAATTGCCACTGCCACTGATGATGCGGATTCTTTTGGTGATTTATATCAATGGGGCAGACCAGCAGATGAACATCAGTTGAGAAACTCAGCCGTCTCAGCCACTAAGGCTGACAGTATTACCCCTAATAGTGTAGATTTAATTAGCTCTTTCCCCGACTGGACAACTGTTGATAGAGATGGCACTTTGCGCGCGGCTGTTTGGAGCAGTTTTGATGGCAGCGGAATTTGCCCGATTGGTTATAGAGTGCCAACAGATGT
>VSKZ01000139.1 GCA_008364125.1 Candidatus Thioglobus sp.
AAGCGTATTGCGTTGCCGTGTAAGCGCGATTAGTTAAATGGGAAATAAAGGCAACAAAAGCAACTGTTGAGAAGGCTGCGGTGAAATTATCCAGCAAAATTGCGGCTGCAAATACATTTGTATTTGGACCTACAAACGCCAAATAAGAGAAGATTAAATTAGTCGCTGCCATTGCGATGCCGCTAATCATCAAGCCGCGAACCAGCCCGTAATGCACAGTAATAACACTGGCAACAATGGAGAAAAATACTGTTAATACTGAACCGACTAACTTGGAATAAGTAGCAATCTCACCCGTAGTAAAGCCAATTTCTTTGTAAAAAATCAATGACATTCTGCCTAAAAATGCCTCGCCAATTTTAAAAAACACAATGAACAATAAAATAATCAAAGCAGTTTTGCCAAAACGCACAAAGAAATCTTTCAGCGGTTCTGCCACAGTGGACAAAAACCACGCACTTGTCTTTTGCCATAAATTATGACCACCTAACAAATTTTCGTATTCTTTTTGCGCTGTTTCTTGTATGGCTTGACGCTGGCTTTCTGGCTCATCTAACCATAAAGTAACTGCCATAAAACCCAAAACAAAAAAACTAATGATAAAATAAACACCATTCCAATCAGTGCCAAAATCAGACAAATAAAGCGCAACTGCCCCTAAAAAACCATAACCGACCCACCAGCCAGAAGTTGCCATCGCTGCCGTTGCAGGTAATTTATCTTTTTCTTCTATGTCCATCACATCGATGCGATAGGCATCAATCACAATATCTTGCGTGCTGGACACAATTGCCACCAATAAAGCCAGCAAACTAACCCAAATCAAACTGTTTTTGGGGTCGGTAAAAGAGATGGCAACAATCAGCAAAAACAGCAAACTTTGCAACAACAAAAGCCATGAACGCCGCTGCCCAAATTTTTCGGTTAAAAAGGGGATTTTAACTCTATCCAATAATGGCGCCCACAGCCAATTGATTGAATACACCGCAAAAACCGAGCCAAAAAACCCAATCGCCGTGCGCGTTAACCCTGCATCTTTGAGCCAAAGCGTCATCGCCGAGCCAATAATCACCCACGGAAAACCACTGGCAATGCCATTTAGAAAAATAAACAACATTCGTTTATCTAAATAAGTTGTTAATATTTTTTGCATATATTTACCTTGTTTTATGCAAGAGGCCAAGCCCCTTACACAGATTTATTTAATAACCACCTGTTCATCAATTTTGACCAACTCAAATAATTTGATTATATCCTGATTACGCATCCGAATACAGCCATGCGATAACGCCGCGCCCATAGGCTGATTGTCAGTCGTGCCATGAATATAAATATAACGCGCCTTGGTATTTTGATTATGCGCCTCAAGCCCATCAAGCCATAAAATACGGCTCAAAATC
>VSKZ01000013.1 GCA_008364125.1 Candidatus Thioglobus sp.
CGGCGCTGTTTGATAATTTTGCTCATATTCTTGATAACCCTGTCCATCGGCAAACAGCGCGCTTTGCCCTCTTGATTGGTCATCTTGCTGCTGTTCTGCTTGCCTCATCGCCTTTGGATAGCTGCTAATCAAAACCGCTCTTTCAATGCCAAATTCGTCCAAAGTTCCACTATAAATTAACGCTTCAAGTGCGCGTTTGTTGAGAGTTCTTTTTTGGATACGCATACAAAAATCAAACAAATTTTGATAGTCGCCATTGGCGTTGCGCTCGGATACCAAAGCCTCAATTAAAGATTCACCCACACCTTTGATAGCTCCCAGACCATAAGTGATGGTTTTGGCATTTTGGATGCTAAATTCATACAAACAGCTGTTCACGCTCGGGCCTTTAATTTCCAGCTCCATCGCCTCCACCTCGTTTATAACCATGCTAATTCGATCGGTGTCGTCCATCATTCTGGAAAGCACAGATGCCATAAAAGCAGCGGGATAATGTGCCTTCAACCAAGCTGTTTGATATGATACATAAGCATAAGCAACCGAGTGAGATTTGTTAAAACCATATCCGGAAAATTTGTCAATCAGGTCAAAAATCTTGTTGGCTTTTTGTTCGTCAATGTTGTTTTTAGCCGCACCTTTGACAAACACGCTGCGTTGCTCTTGCATCTCTTCGGCAATTTTTTTGCCCATAGCACGGCGCAATAAATCCGCTGATCCCAACGAATAACCCGCCAAAGTTCGTGCCGATTGCATCACTTGTTCTTGATAAAGAAACACTCCATTAGTTGACTCTAAAATATCCTTCAATAGCGGATGCGGATATTTGGCATTTTGCCTGCCGTGCTTGACATTGATATAATCGTCCACCATCCCTGCATCAAGCGGCCCCGGGCGATACAAAGCCAACATTGCTACAATATCTTCAAATGAATCAGCTTGTAATTTTTTCAAATAGCTGCGCATTCCGGCTGATTCTAATTGGAAAATTCCAGTGGTGTCGCAGCGTTGTAATAGCTCATAAACCGCACTATCATCCAATTCTAAGGCATCAATGTCAATTAGCTCTTCGCTCATTCCTTTGGCAAAAATGAGCTTCACAGTTTTGTCAATTACGGTTAAATTCGACAGTCCTAAAAAGTCAAATTTAACTAATCCAACCGCTTCAACATCTTTCATATCAAACTGCGAAACCACGCCATCTTCATCGCTGGACTTGTAAGTTGGGCAAAAATCGCTGATTTTACTTGGAGCAATAAGCACGCCGCCAGCATGAGTGCCAACATTGCGAACCAAGCCCTCTAATTGCAATGATAAGTCGATTAATGCGGTAACGCTTTCTTCACAATCGTAGCGATTTGCCAGCTCCTCTGAAAACCATTTGTTTTTGTTTTCTTCTGAATCATCCTCTGCAAAACGACCTAAGGCGCGTGATAAATTTATTTTTAAATCATTTGGAATAGATTTGGAAATGCTGTCGCTAAATCCGTAAGGATGCCCTAAAACGCGCCCGACATCACGAACTACGCCTTTTGCTGCCATAGTTCCGTAGGTAATAATCTGTGATACTTTTTCAGCGCCGTATTTTTTTGACACATATTCAATCACTTCGTCCCGCCGATCGGTGCAAAAATCTACATCAAAATCTGGCATAGAAACACGCTCAGGATTCAAAAAACGCTCGAATAGCAACTCGTGTTTAATCGGGTCAACATTGGTAATTCCGAGTGCGTATGCCACCAACGACCCAGCTCCAGAGCCGCGACCAGGTCCAACTGGTATGCCATTTTCCCTGGACCAGCGAATAAAATCGGCAACGATTAGAAAGTATCCGGGAAAATCCATTTTGTTAATTACGCCAAGCTCAAATTTCAATCTATCATCATAAATTTTCTCATCAACTTCGAGTTTTTGCAGGCGTTTCTGCAAGCCGATTTTGGCTTCTTGGGAAAAAAATTGTGCCATACTCATACCTTCTGGCACGGGAAAATTTGGCAAATAATTCTTTTTGTATAAGTCAAAATGCACATTGCAACGCTTGGAAATTTGGACGCTATTAGCAAGTGCCTCGGGCAAATCAGAAAATAATTTGTCCATTTCTTCGGTAGATTTAAAATATTGCTCAGTGCAATAGCGCCTTTCACGCTGGGCATCATCCAATAGTCCGCCTTGAGTAATGCAAATGCGCGCTTCATGCGCCTCAAACTCGCTTTGTTGCAAAAACTCAACATCGTTTGTTGCCACCAAAGGAACATCAATCTCCAATGCCAACTGCACGCAAAGATGCAGATACTGCTCATCATAAGGGCGATTAGTGCGTTGCAATGCCAAATAAAACCTATCACCAAACATTTTTTGCCAAACTTGAGCTTTTTCTTGCGCCACGCTTATTTGATTTTTGATTAATGCCTGTGCAATATTACTATGCACTGGCGGGGCAATCAATATCAAACCGTTGTTGTGATTGCGCAATTGTTCAAGGCTGATGCTTGCACTTTGCATATCCTGCCCAGTTTTATAGGATAGGGATATTAGTTCAGATAAATTCAGGTAGCCTTGTCTGTCTTGACATAGCAGCAATAGTGAGGAAGTTTCCCCATCTTCATCAAGCCTGATTTTAGCGCCAAAAATAGGTTTTATGCCTGCATCTTTTGCTGCTTTGTAAAATTTAACAGCAGCAAACAAATTGCCATTATCCGTTAGCGCAACTGCTTTCATACCAAGTTTTTCAGCTTGCTTAACTAATTTTGGTATGCGAATTAAACTGTTATCAACAGAATATTCGCTATGACAATGTAGGTGGACAAACTCTGTAGGCATCTAAAAATACTAAAAAATTAACTAATCAGACTTCATTTTACAATCAAAAAAATGCGCACAAAACCTAACTGCTGATAAAAAAATACAGGCAAAAAAAATACCCAGATGAAGGGTATTTTTTATAATATTAAAGCATAGACCTTAAAATCTAGGTCTGGCGTTAGCTTCAATACGAGCTTGCTTTTGACCAAGAATCGCATGTCCTTTTGCTTTTTTAAGCAACTTGATTGCGGCATTGTCTTTGCCTGCTTTATGTTTCTTAGCAGCAGATTTTATAAGCTTTCTGATGGTATTCCACTCAAAACCTGCTTTTCGGGCTTTCTTTTGCTCGGCTTTGACTGATTTCAACATACTTGCATATTTCCCAGATTTGGCTGACTTTGAAGATGTTTGGCCATTGCCTTTATCGTCTTGAGTGCAACTGGTCTGAATAGCCAAAAAGGATAATGCTAAAGCTATTGTTGTTATTGATAATATTTTTTTCATATTGTTCTCCTATTCTCTATATTCAACGCCAGAAATCTTCATACCATTGTTCATAACAGTATGGAAGAATTCTAAGTTGTTGTATTGGTCTTTTTGACGCTTAAATGGCTGAGCACGAACTTGCTTGTTACAGCCACCGTAACGGCGCTGAATAGTGCCAAAACCATCACCTTTTTTCTTCGCCCATTTACCACGCCATACTGGAAAGTGGGTGGTTTGACCAAGTGCTGGTGATAATGTATTGCCACGAATACGCTTACCAGCGTTATACACATGACAATCTGCACAAGATAAATTCAACTGTCCGCGCTTGGCATAGAAGAATTTTTTGCCTTCCTTATAAGCTGCCAATGCTTTGGAATTTCCACGAGGGACAATCACATTGATAGTTTTTCCTTCAGCAAGTGCGGTTAGGTAAGCTCCCATCCAAGCAAGTTTGCCTTTGCCAGAGCCGATTTTCTTCTCACCGTTTTTAATACGACAATTGATAATAGCGCCTTCTAAACCAACAACCTTGTTTTTAGCTGTATTCCATTTTGGATAGTTGGCACGAATATTTGCGTCCCCACCACTGAAACAACTGGAATAGGTCTTGCCATTTTTAAATGGCGTTTTCCATAGTTTTTCACCTTTTTCTACATGGTCTTCAAAAGGTGGAAACTCCATAATTGCATCAAACTGAGATTTTTTATCCTCGTTCATCGCATAAGGACCTTTGGAAAAGTTGTTTAACGATAACTTCGGAAAGCTCCGATTAAAGTGTTTTTGAAAGGCATTAATATCAGCCTGAACAATTGGCGACTGTTGCGCCGAAAACACAGCGGTTGAGCTTAATAAAGCTGTCGCCGCTATTGTTGTTATGATTTTTTTCATAATTTTCTCCTCAATAAAAAAAATAAACTATTTAGATTTTGCAGTCTTAGAGCCTGTTTTACCTAAATTATCTTTGTATTTAAGTGTGATGCTATCGCCTTTAGCGCCAGCAACTTTAAACTTAAAATACGGGTCTTTGGATACCGAACTGCCAATATCCGCATCAACCACTTTGTTGCCATTATGCATAACAACCATATGTTCGATGTGATTTGCAGGAACTAACTTGCCTTTTTTCTTGCGCAATCCAGTTTCCATTGGATGTTTAATCAATGCTTTAATACTGATAACACCTTTTCTAGCCTTGGGCTTTAATTTAATCTTTGCCATAATATTTACTCCTATTTAATATGTTGAATTAACCGCCGCAGCCGCCAATAGTTACTTTAACTTCTTTGCTGACTTTAGTTGTAGAACCGCCAGCTGTAACCAAGGCATCTACTTGTGAACTTTTACCCATTTTAACACGGGTAGAAACAAAGCCAACAGCGCCAGTTAAGTTAAATGAAGCTGCCAACGGCGTGCTGTTTTGATGCACTAAAACAGAAATGTTGCTCACATTGCTCATCTTAGAGGCGTTGACTTCCATAGGAACTACAGCGCCGTTTTCAGCAATTTTAGGTGCCTTAAACTTGAATGAACCAGCGCCAGCACCAGATGCATTTGACACTGCTGAATTTGACAATCCTTTAAATTTTGCTGAAGCAGCAAAAACGCTTGACGGTGTTAGCAAGCCTGCGCCTACTGCCGTTGCAACTGCAGATCCTGCCATTGCACTTTTTAAAAATAATCTTCTTTTCATTTTTCCTCTCCTTTTATAATGAATGAATGAAACTTGTAACTTTGTCAATCTGCTTTTCAGTTAGCACTTTATGTCTGCCAAATGGCACCATTACAGAGCCTGGTTTTTTGACGGTAGCGTCCCAAATTTGTGCTCGCAAAACGGCTTTATTTGGAAATCTTGCCTTCATCGCAATTAACGGCGGAGCAATATTACCTGATAACGCGCCACCTTTTATTTGATGACAAGCTAAGCAATTGCCATGACTTCTGCTAAATGTTAAAGCACAACCTGAAACATCTTTAGGATGCACAGATTTGCATGTTTTTGCTGCTTTCTTTAGCGATTTATTTGATTTTTTATCTGCCATGGCTGGTGTTGCAAAAATTGCAATACTCATCACTGCTGATAGTGCTAATGTAGAAAAATGTTTATTTTTAATCATTTTCTCTCCTCTTTATTAAAAAAATAAAACCCTTTAGTTATGTCTATAAAACTAACTAAAAGGCAATAATACACAGATTAAAAATAAATGCAACACTATCATTAAAGCATAATATTAGCGCTTTCTAAACTTGCTCTGCAGCTCTGATAATGGCACGAGATTTGTGTATGGTTTCGTCCCATTCTAACTGCGGAATAGAGTCATAAACTACGCCAGCGCCAGCCTGTATATACAAAACCTCGTCTTTAATAACTGCGGTGCGAATGGCAATAGCGACATCCATACAGCCGTGCCAAGAAAGATAGCCGATTGCCCCAGAATAAATATTGCGTTTGAGCGGCTCAAATTCGGCAATAATCTCCATAGCTCGGACTTTGGGAGCGCCGCTAAGAGTGCCTGCCGGGAAAGTCGCCCTGAGCACATCAATTGCGCTGGTTTCATCTTTTAATTCACACTCCACATTAGAGGCTATGTGCATCACATGAGAATAGCGCTCGATGGACATTTTATCGGTTACTTTAACGCTACCTATTTTGGCAATTCGCCCGAGGTCGTTACGCCCCAAGTCAATCAACATCAGGTGTTCGGCAATTTCTTTTGCATCTGCCATCAGCTCTTTTTCCAATGCCAAATCCTCTTTTTCATCTTTGCCACGAGGACGCGTTCCAGCCAATGGGCGAACTGTTGCTCGCCGTTTGCTGTCAACACGGGTCAAAATTTCTGGTGATGAGCCAACAATAAATGTGTCTCCAAGATTTAGATAATACATATAAGGTGATGGATTTAGGCGGCGCAGTTGTTTGTATAATTCAATTGGCGGGGCGCTAAATTTGGCGCTCATTCGCTGTGATGGAACTACTTGCATCACATCTCCAGCAATAATATATTGCTGGATTTTAGCCACTGCATTTTTGTAATTTTCTGCACCAAAACTGGAAACAAAATCCTTCTCACTAAGATTTATAGGCTTATAATCTGCCTTTGTCGGAGTGGCATTTATACCAGCTGCCATCTCATTTATCCGCTTTTGCGCATCATCAAAGCTATGCTTTTTCGGGTCAATATGAGTGATGACAAAAGCCTGATTTAACACATTGTCAAACACCACCATATCATTTGATAACATCAATAAAATATCGGGCGTTCCCAGCTCATCTTCCTGTTTGATTGCAGCTAATTTTGGCTCAATATAACGAATAATTTCATAACCAAAATAGCCTACCAAGCCACCATTAAAATCCGGCATCGCGGCGATTTTAGGCACTTTATATTGGGATAAATATTGCTCAATCCACTGCAAAGGGTCGCTTGATTTTTGAGTTTTTAGCAATTTGCCCTGCTGCTCAATTTGCACTTCAAAGTCAAAAACCTTAATGACAGTCTGCACATCCAAGCCAATCATCGAATAACGACCCCATTTTTTGCCACCGAAAGCTGATTCAAAAAGGTAAGAATAAGGTGTGTCTGCCAAATTAAGATACAAATTTAGCGCCGCATCATCAAAGACATCAAGTTCCAACACCCGATAAACAGGAATATGGTTATACCCATCAGCTACATATTTATCAAAAGATTTTTTATTCATCAGCACATTTTAAACCAGCAAAACAAAAAAACCGTGATAACTTGCGTTAAACACGGTTTTTTTTGTTTTGGGTTAATATTATTCTTCGGCAGAGGTTTCTGCTTCTGCCTCATCTGCCACTTCGCCCAATTCCGCTGAAAGTGATGCTTCTGCTTCTGCGGCTTGCACAACACTTTCTGCGCGGCTTTTGCGACGCTGCTGATGATGAGTAAATCCTGTTCCTGCTGGAATCAAACGCCCAACAATAACATTTTCTTTCAGCCCCAATAAATTGTCAACACGGCCTGTGGTTGCGGCTTCGGTCAATACTCTGGTGGTTTCTTGGAACGATGCTGCGGAAATAAATGACTCTGTTGCCAGCGATGCTTTGGTGATTCCCATCAGCAATCTTTGGTATTTTATTGGGTTTTTGTTTTGGGCATTTAATTGTCTGTTGGTTTCAATCACGCGGGCATACTCAGCAGTTTCGCCGTTGACGAAGCTGGAATCTCCAGCATCAAGCACCTCTACTTTGCGCAACATTTGTTTGACGATGACTTCAATATGCTTGTCGGAAATATTTACTCCTTGTAGGCGATAAACATTTTGCACCTCTTTAACCACATAATTCGCCAAAGATTCAACGCCAAGCAGACGCAAAATATCGTGCGGATTTGATGGTCCATCAGAAATAATATCACCTTTTTCAACAGTTTCACCGTCAAAAACATTGATTTGTCGCCATTTATGCACCATCATTTCTATCGCCTCTCCTTCCTCTGAAGTGATAACTAAGCGGTCTTTAGACTTGGTTGGATTGCCAAAACTCACAATGCCAGCTGCCTCTGCCAGCAAGGAATGGTCCTTGGCTTTGCGTGCTTCAAACAAATCAGCAACGCGCGGCAAGCCACCAGTAATATCACTGGTTTTGGATTGGTCTTTAGGAATTTTCGCCAAAACTTCACCAGCAGTGATTATTTGCCCATCTTCCAAATTAATTTTGACACTTGAAGGTAAATAATGGGTTGAAAGGATGATTTCTGAATCTTTTTTGTCAACCATTTTAATCATCGGCTTCAAACCTTTTGCCGCAGATGATCTCTCACTTTCTTTGATTATTTCAAAGAAAGATAATCCGGTTAGTGGGTCGGTATTTTTGTTGACGGTTACGCCTTCATTGAAGTCAGCAAAAACAACGCGTCCAGCCTGCTCAGAGATAATCGGGTGAGTGTGCTGGTCCCAGTTGGCAATTTTGTCTTTTGCTTTGACTTTGCCGCCGTCTTTAACATGCACAATTGCACCATAAGGAACTTTATAGCGTTCAACTTCTTGCCCTTTTGCGTTGCGAATAGTAACCTCAGAAGAGCGTGAAATGACCACCAAATCGCCACTTGAATTGACAATTGATTTGAGGCTTTCAAAATGAATAACACCGTTATTATCAATGTTGATACTGCTTGCTGCTGTTGAGGCAGAAGCTGCACCACCGATGTGGAAAGTGCGCATTGTGAGCTGCGTGCCCGGCTCGCCGATTGATTGAGCAGCAATAACACCAACAGCCTCGCCAACGCCGATTTTATGGCCACGAGCCATATCGTTTCCGTAACAAGAAGCGCAAACTCCATAGCGTGAATCGCAAGTAATAGCGGAGCGCACTTTGATGGATTCCACGCCGATTTCGTTGATTTTGCTTGAATCTTCTAAAGCAACCAGATGACCTTTTGTCAGCAACACTTTTTTGGAATTTGGTGGAATTACATCTTCTGCTACAACACGCCCAAGAACTGCGTCCCCTAAGGTTTGCACGATGTTTCCGCCTTCAATTGTGGCCTTCATCATTAGTCCATTTTCGGTGCCACAATCGTCTTCGTTGACCACTAAATCTTGTGCAACATCAACCAAACGGCGAGTCAAATATCCGGAGTTTGCGGTTTTGAGCGCAGTGTCAGCCAAGCCTTTACGCGCACCGTGAGTGGATATGAAATATTGCATATTGTTCAAACCTTCACGGAAATTTGAGGTGATTGGAGTTTCAATAATTGAGCCATCTGGCTTCGCCATCAGCCCTCTCATACCAGCTAATTGACGCATTTGTGCCGGTGAGCCACGAGCGCCAGAATCTGCCATCATATAAACAGAATTAAACGAAGGCAGCTTTTCAGTTTTGCCCTTTTTATTGATGAAATTATCAAAGCCGATTTCGTCCATCATTGCCTTGGCAACGGTTTCAGAGGTTCTTGACCAAATATCAATTACCTTGTTATAACGCTCGCCATCCGTTACTACGCCTTGCGCATATTGCTTTTGCACTTCTTTAATCTGCACTTCAGCAGCGCTTATGGTCGTAGCTTTGGAATCAGGAATTGTCATATCATTTGAGCAAAATGAGATGCCTGATTTGGTGGAATATTGAAATCCCATATACATCATTTGGTCGGCAAAAATCACCGTGTCTTTCAATTCTTGAGTTTGATAACAAATATGAATTAGCTTGGAAACTACTTTTTTACTGATGGCTTCGTTAATCAAATCAAACGGCAAGCCTTTTGGCAAAATTCTTGAGAATATTGCCCGCCCTACTGTGGTATCAACAATGCGTGTTGTCGTTGGCTGGTATAGGTTTTTGACCTTTTTATAATCCTGAATACGCAATTTAACTTTAGCATGCAAAGTTGCCGAACCGGCTTCATACGCATTCAAAGTTTCAGTCGGATTGGCAAAAATCATACCTTCGCCTTTTTGGTTAATCATATCGCGAGTCATATAATAAAGCCCCAAAATCACATCCTGTGAAGGCACAATAATCGGCTCGCCGCTGGCAAGGTGGAGGACATTGTTAGATGCCAGCATCAGCGTTCTTGCTTCAAGTTGCGCCTCTTCGGACAACGGCACATGCACTGCCATTTGGTCGCCATCAAAGTCTGCATTAAATGCACCACAAACCAGCGGATGCAACTGAATTGCCTTGCCTTCAATTAATAAAGGCTCAAATGCCTGAATGCCCAAACGGTGCAAAGTTGGCGCACGATTTAGCATTACTGGGTGCTGATGCACAACTTTTTCCAAAATATCCCAAACTTCTGGCACTTCTGACTCAACCATTTTTTTAGCAGCTTTGATAGTTGAAGCCAGACTTTTTGCAATTAGGCGATTATAAACAAACGGTTTGAATAGTTCTAAAGCCATTTTCTTCGGTAAACCACATTGATGTAATTTGAGATATGGACCACAAACAATCACCGAACGACCAGAATAATCCACTCGTTTGCCAAGCAAGTTTTGACGGAAACGCCCTTGCTTGCCTTTAATCATATCGGCAATTGACTTCAACGGACGGCGATTATTCCCCATCACAGCACGGCCACGGCGGCCATTGTCAATTAGTGAATCCACCGATTCTTGCAACATCCGTTTTTCATTGCGCACGATAATTTCAGGCGCATCAAGTTCAAGCAAACGCCCCAAACGGTTGTTACGATTGATAACTCGGCGATACAAATCATTCAAATCAGAGGTGGCAAAACGACCGCCATCCAGCGACACTAATGGACGCAAATCTGGCGGCAGAATTGGCAACACATCAAGCACCATCCACTCTGGTTTGTTGCCCGATTGAATCAAAGAATCAATCAGTTTTAAACGCTTGTTGTATTTTTTTATCTTGGTTTGACTTTTGGTATTTAGGCTGTCTTCACGGATATTTGCCGCTTCTTTTTCTAATTGCATTTCCTGCAAAACATCTTGAATTGCTTCAGCGCCCATTTTTGCCTCAAACTCATCATCGCCAAATTCATCTAAAGCGTCATAATACATTTCTTCGGTCAATAATTGTTTATGCACCATCGGAGTTGAACCCGGGTCGGTAACCAAAAATGCCTCAAAATATAGCACTCGTTCAATATCTTTCAAAGTCATATCCATCAGCAAACCAAGGCGTGATGGCAATGATTTTAAATACCAAATATGGGCAACAGGGGCAGCAAGATTTATATGCCCCATACGCTCTCTACGCACTTTTGATAGGGTAACTTCAACGCCACATTTTTCGCAAACAACATTGCGGAATCTCATCTTTTTGTATTTGCCACACAAGCACTCAAAATCTTTCATCGGGCCAAAAATCTTGGAGCAAAATAAGCCTTCTCTTTCAGGTTTGAAGGTTCTGTAATTGATGGTTTCTGGCTTTTTTACCTCGCCGTATGACCACGAACGAATCTTCTCAGGAGATGCCAAACCAACTCTAATCGCATCAAAATCCTGTTCTTTATTTTGACTTTTTAAAATGTTTAATAAATCTTGCATATTATTCTCCTAAATTAGTTTTAGTTCTGTTCAAGTTCAACATCAATGCCCAGTGAACGAATTTCTTTCACCAATACATTAAAGGATTCTGGCATCACCGAATCGGTGGCATTTACGCCGTCAACAATGCTTTTATACATTTTTGCACGACCTGCAACATCGTCTGATTTTACCGTCAGCATCTCACGCAATGTGTGAGCCGCGCCATAAGCTTCCAGCGCCCAAACTTCCATTTCGCCAAAGCGCTGTCCGCCGAATTGCGCCTTGCCACTTAGCGGTTGCTGAGTTACCAATGAATAAGGCCCAGTTGAACGAGCATGCATTTTGTCATCAACCAAGTGGTTGAGCTTCAACATATGCATATAACCAACGGTTATTGGGCGGTCAAACATCTCGCCAGTGCGTCCATCATACAAATTCTCTTGACCAGATTCTGGCAAGTCTGCCAACCTCAATAATGCTTTAATATCTTCTTCTTTAATACCGTCAAATACCGGAGTTGCCATCGGCACACCTTCACGCAAATTATTAGCTAATTCAATAATTTCTTCATCAGTAAACGAGGATAAATTTTCTTGCTTGCCGTAAGAGTTATAGACTTTGTCTAAAAAATCTCTAATTTCTTGCACCATTTTGCTGCGTTTTTCGTCCAGCATTGCGGCGATTTTATAGCCCAAACCTTTGGCCGCATAACCCAAATGAACTTCCAGCACTTGCCCAACATTCATTCGCGAAGGCACTCCCAGCGGGTTAAGCACTACATCGATAGTTGAGCCGTCTGCCAAATAAGGCATATCTTCAACCGGCGAAACGCGTGAGATAACACCTTTGTTACCATGACGGCCAGCCATTTTGTCGCCAACTTGCAAAGTCTTGCGAGTTGCCACATAAACCTTGACCATTTTCATAACTCCCGGCGGCAATTCTGCGCCTTCGGCAATTTTAGCGCGCTCATTTTCAAAGAAAGCATCAAACTCAACTTGCTTAGCTTTCGCTTGTTTTACCAAAGATGCTACTTCTTTGTTGACAGCAGCGTCTTTCACTTTCAGATTTTCAAGCTCGTCATTTGCTAAAGATTTCATATTTTTGGCGCTAAGTTTTTCACCAGCTTTGATGTTTGCTGCGGCTTTTTTCAATGTGCCGCCAGAAAGTTTGAGGCGAATACGGCGAAAAATATCACCATCAATAATGCCAAATTCATCGTCAATATCTTTTCTGATTTTTGCCAAGCGTTCTTCGTCAATACTTACTGCTCTTGCGTCTTTTTCAACACGGTCTCTGGTGAAAATTTGCACATCGATAACTACGCCAGATTTTGCCGCACCAACTCTAAGCGAGGAATCCTTGACACTGTTGGCTTTTTCGCCAAAAATAGCGCGCAATAATTTCTCTTCTGGGGATAATACGGTTTCGCTTTTTGGTGTTACTTTGCCTACCAAAATATCGCCACCTTTGACACGAGCACCAACATAAACAATGCCTACTTCGTCTAATTTTAACAAGGCAGATTCGCTCACATTCGGGATGTCAGCAGTAATTTCCTCTGCGCCCAAAGTGGTGTCACGAGCGTAGGCCGTCAGCTCTTCAATGTGAATTGTAGTATAGCGGTCTTCTTGAATTACGCGGTCAGAAATCAAAATTGAGTCTTCAAAATTGTAGCCATTCCAAGGCATAAAAGCAATTTTCATATTTTGCCCAAGTGCCAACTCGCCAAGATCAGTTGAAGGTCCGTCAGCTAATACATCGCCAACGGTGATTTTGTCGCCAGTTTTGACTAAAGGTTTTTGGTTGATACAAGTATTTTGATTAGAACGAGAATATTTGGTCAGGTTGTAAATATCAACACCCAGACCGCCCTCTTTTGCTTGCTTAGAATCAACTCTAATAACGATGCGAGAAGCGTCAACTGCTTCAACCACGCCGCCATTTTTGGCAGTAACACAAACGCGTGAATCGGTTGCAACCACGCGCTCAATGCCAGTTCCAACCAATGGCTTTTCGGCACGCAAAGTCGGCACAGCTTGCCTTTGCATATTTGAGCCCATCAGTGCACGGTTTGCATCATCATGCTCCAAAAATGGAATCAGTGATGCTGCCACTGATGAGATTTGTTTGGAGTCAATATCGATTAAAGTAACATCTTCAGAATTGGCCAAAACAAACTCGTTTTTATGACGGCAAGAAATCAAACTATCAGTAAGTTTTCCTTTGGCATCAACGCCTGCGTTCGCTTGTGCAATTGTATGGGCAATCTCATCAATCGCTGAAACATAGATAACTTCATTGGTTACTTTGCCATTTTTTACAACCTGATAAGGCGTCTCTAAAAAACCATAATTATTGGTTTTTGCATAAACCGCCAAAGTGTTAATCAACCCAATATTCGGGCCTTCTGGGGTTTCAATCGGGCATAAACGCCCATAATGCGATGGATGCACATCACGCACTTCAAAACCAGCACGCTCACGAGTAAGACCGCCAGGGCCTAATGCCGAGATGCGGCGTTTGTGTGTTATTCCTGAAAGCGGGTTGACTTGATCCATAAATTGCGACAATTGAGAAGAGCCAAAAAACTCTTTAACCGCAGCAGAAACTGGGTTTGAGTTAATTAAATCTTGTGGAGTTAGCTCGTCTGTTTCTGCTAAATTAAGCCCTTCTTTAACCGCTTTTTCAACTCGCACCAAACCAATTCTAAATTGATTTTCAATCATCTCGCCGATGGCTCTAACGCGCCTATTAGCAAGCGTATCAACATCATCCACAGAATCTTTACCATCTTTAATATCAATCAATAATTTGACTACATTGATAATGTCATCATTTGTCAAAACGCGCTCACCAGTTTCAGATTTGATGCCCAAACGGCGATTAAGCTTCATCCGTCCAACTTTGGAAAGGTCGTAACGATCGTTTTTAAAGAATAAATTATTGAACAACAAATTAACCGCATCTTCAGTTGCTGGCTCGCCCGGACGCATAACATGATAGATTGACATCCGCGCCTCAATCTCGGTTTGCACCTCATCTAAACGCAATGTATTGGAAATATAAGCGCCAGTTTGCGATTCGTTGATGTGTAGAATTTCAAGTTTTTTGATTTTATCAGCTACTATTAATTCCAAAACTTCTGTGGAAATCACCGTATTAGCAGCGCATAAAATCTCGCCAGTTTTTTTGTCAACAATGTCTTGAGAGATTACTTTATCAAGCAAATATTCAAGTTGGGCTGTCATTGATTTGATGCCAGCTTTTTCTAAAATCTTGGTATGTTTGGCAGTAATACGCCGACCCTTTGCAACCACAACATCCTTGCCAGCCATAATGTCAAATTCGGCAATTGTGCCTTTTAATTTGCTCGGAGAGATGTCTGCTTCGCAAGATTTTGCTTTGAGTTTGATGTTGATTTTGTCAAAGAAAGTATCAAGAATTGCGACAGAATCAAGCCCCATTGCTCTGAGCAAAGTGGTTACTGGCAATTTGCGTCGGCGATCAATACGCACATATAAATTTGCATGGTGGTCAAATTCAAAATCCAGCCACGAGCCGCGGTAAGGGATGATGCGTGATGAAAATAAAATCTCTCCTGATGAGTGAGTTTTACCTTTGTCGTGCTCAAAAATAACACCAGGAGAACGATGCAATTGAGACACCACAACACGCTCTGTGCCGTTGATAACAAAAGTTCCTGTGTCGGTCATAAGTGGCAATTGTCCGAGATAAACATCCTCTTCAATCACCTGTTTAACCCGGCGTTTTTTCTTTAAAGTTGAGCCATTTTTGTCAAATAAAACTAAGTTCAGCTTGACCCGTAATATTGAAGCAAAGGTTATCCCACGCAATTTACACTCTTCAACATTAAATTTTGGCTCTTGCAATTCATAATTTTGGTATTCAATCTCGGCATAACTATTATTTGCAGTGATTGGAAAAACAGACTGAAAAACCGCATGCAAGCCAGTATCGGTTTTTTCGCTTGCGCCAGCTTGAATAAAGCCGTTAAACGATTCAATTTGAATAGCCAATAAATCTGGTTCAGTCAAAATTGATTCTCTTGATCCAAAATTATTTCTAATTCGTTTTTTTTCAGTAAATGAATAAGCCATAAATACCTCGCATTATAATATTACAATTAACATTTTTAAAAAGGTAATATACTAATAAAACCTTTTTAATAATAAGTTGGCCTGTAAAAATTTACAGACCAAAACCCAAAAACTTTCTTGCGAAAATCTTGGTGTTTGTAGAACTAATTATTTCAGTTCTACGCTAGCGCCAGCTTCTTCAAGCTGCTTTTTAATGTCTTCCGCTTCCGCTTTAGCCACGCCTTCTTTAACTGCCGCAGGTGCTGCTTCAACCATATCTTTTGCTTCTTTAAGCCCAAGACCAGTGATTGAACGAACCGCTTTAATAACAGCAACTTTCTTTTCGCCAAAACTAGTAAGCATTACATTAAACTCGTCTTTTTCTTCTACTGCTGCTCCGGCATCTACCGCTGCTGCTGCTGGTGCTGCTGCTGCCGCTGCTGATACGCCGAATTTTTCTTCCATTGCTGAAACTAATTCAACAACATCCATTACTGACATATCAGCAATTGCATTTAAAATATCTTCATTGGATAATTTAGCCATGATATTTACTCCTTTTTATTTATATTATTGTTTTTGTTGTGCCACTGCTGAAACCACGCGAGTAATTTGACCAGGAACATCGTTAAGACTCCTTGCTAATTTCTCTACTGGTGCCAACATAAGCGCCATAACTAAGCTAATCGCTTGATCTTTAGTCGGTAAGCTGGCGATGCGTTTCAGTTCACTTGCTTCTAAAAAGCCACCTGAAACGCCCAAACCTTTAACAACCAAATCTTCGTTTTCTTTTACGAAATTTTTAAATACTCGTGCTACTGCGCCGGGGTCTTCTTGTGAAAAACCCAGAATTACCGGCCCACTTAGCACCGGCATAACGCATTCGCATTCTGTATCCACTAACGCTCTTTTTGCTAATGAATTCTTTACTACGCGTAAAGAAACACTGGCATCCATTGCGCTAGCGCGTAGATTGGTCATTTGCTCGACTGTTAATCCGCGATACTCAGCCACGCCAACAGCAATGCTACTCTTAGCGAGCGCATTTACTTGTTTGACAACAACTTTTTTTGCTTCAAGATTTAGAGCCATTTTGTCTCTCTCCTAAACAATCTATCAAATTTAATTACAAAAATATAAATCTGGCGCTGGTTTTACGGCTAAATGCCATAAAATTCTCAACACTGTTTTTATACCTCCTGCTACTAAATTCAACCTTTTAAAAAAAGAAAGCTATAAAATTATAACTCTCGCCCTTAGAGTATCTTCATACCCTCTGCATAGGCCAGCTTTAGCCGCCAATTAAACAAACATTCCAGAAGGAGTGTTTGCACCTATGGTCTTTGAGGTCGTAGAATAATCTAAGACCCGAAAGAATTTTTTAGCTGATTAACTATCAACTGATGCCAAATCAACTCTGATGCCTGGGCCCATTGTTGATGAAACATTTAATTTTTGTAAATAAACACCTTTTGCTGAACTCGGCTTAGCTTTTTTGAGCGCCGCTATTAAGACCTCAATATTCTCTGCCAATGCTTCTGCTGTAAATGAGGCTTTGCCAACTCCAGCATGAATGATGGCCGCTTTGTCGGTGCGATAGCGCACTTGACCTGCTTTTGCATTGCTAACAGCGGTGGCAACATCAGCAGTTACCGTGCCAACTTTTGGGTTAGGCATCAAGCCGCGCGGGCCTAATACTTGCCCCAAACGACCAACAACGCCCATTGCATCTGGAGAAGCAACCACTACATCGTAGTCAAGGTCGCCATCTTGCATAGTTTTCATTAAGTCTTCCATACCAACAATATCTGCGCCTGCTGCTTGTGCTTTTTCCACATTGTCACCTTGGGTGAATACCGCAACTCGCACTGATTTTCCAGTGCCATTTGGCAACACCACAGCGCCGCGCACATTTTGGTCAGACTTGCTAGCATCAACACCGAGGCTCACGCTCACATCAATAGATTCGTCAAACTTTGCAACTGCGCATTCTTTCAATAATTTCAACGCTTCAACCATTGCATATTGCTTGCCAGTTTCAATTTTTGCGCCAATGTCTTTTTGTTTTTTTGTTAAATTAGCCATTTCAACCCTCCACATCAATGCCCATTGAACGGGCTGTACCAGCAATAATATTGACTGCTGCATCCATATCATTTGCACTCAAATCTTTCATTTTGATTGTTGAAACTTCTTCTAATTGTGCGCGCGTAATTTTGCCAACTTTGTCTGTGTGTGGCACGCCGCTGCCTTTTTTTATACCAGTTACTTTTAAAATAAGCAATGATGCTGGTGGGGTTTTGGTGATGAAAGTGAAGCTACGATCGCTATAAACCGTGATAACCACTGGCACTTTCATACCTTTGTCAATATCTTGGGTTGAGGCATTAAACGCCTTGCAAAAATCCATAATATTAACGCCATGCTGACCGAGCGCCGGACCTACTGGTGGCGAAGGGTTTGCCTCTTGTGCTGGAATCTGCAGCTTGATATATGATTCAATTTTTTTAGCCATTTTCTCTCCTTGTGGGTGCAAACGCCGCGTCCTAAAACGAGGCTCCCCTGTTAAATATTAAGTTTTCGCTACTTGTGAAAACTCTAAATCTACTGGCGTAGTGCGTCCAAAAATCAACACTTCTACTTTTAGCAGATTTTTTTCATAATCAACGGCTTTAATAGTGCCGTTAAATTCGTTAAATGGTCCATCAACAACCAAAATCTCTTCGCCCGCTTGATAAGCAACTTTAGGCTTAGGCTTGTCCGCACCTTCTTGAACACGCGCCATAATCTTGTCAACTTCGCGCTGGGTGATTGGTGATGGCTTACCCGAAGAACCGCCAATAAAACCAATCACATTTGTAGTGTTTTTCACTACCAGCCAACTTTTCTCACTAAGCTCCATATTGATAAGCATATAACCCGGGAAAAACTTACGCTCTGCGGTTTTCTTTTGCCCATCTTTTAGCTCAACCACTTGTTCAGTCGGAATCATAATATCGCTAAGAGCGTCTATTAAACCTTCCCTTTCAAGCGCCTCTTCAATTGCAAGTTTGACTTTCGCTTCATAACCGCTTCTTGCATGGAGAACATACCATCTATTAGACATTCTATAATCCCTATTAATTTGTTAAAAACTGCACGACCCAAGTAAAGAATGCATCTATAATCCACAAGAAAATAGCAACAATAAACACTGCCACTATAATCATTCCTGTAATTTTAATTGTCTCGTCCTTTGTAGGCCAAACAACTTTTCGTAGCTCAATTTTTGTTTCTTTGGCAAATGTGTATAAACGCGCCCCTTGCGGAGATTTGAAAAACACAAAACCTGCAATTGTCAGACCAACCAACAAAGCCAATACCTTGTAAAGTGTAGTGCTAAACTCCAACGGGTCCAAATAGAAAAACGCCAACGAAGCTACAACTATAAGTATTGCTATTATCGGCCCTATTGGCGACTCTTTTTTTACTTGATTTTCTATATTCTTACTCACATTACATCCTTTAATATGGCAGGCAAGGAGGGACTCGAACCCCCAACCAACGGTTTTGGAGACCGCCACTCTACCAATTGAGCCACTTGCCTAAATAACGATACCTTTACCAGCCAAACGACCGCTAAAGGCATCTTTTATAAAACTTAAAATTGAGCCAATTAATCCGTTACCTTAGAAACAACACCAGCACCAACTGTGCGGCCACCTTCTCTGATAGCAAATCTCAGACCATCTTCCATAGCAATAGGTGATAGCAGCTCTACTGACATTTTTACATTG
>VSKZ01000140.1 GCA_008364125.1 Candidatus Thioglobus sp.
GAGACAATGAAATCTGCACTATTAGGGGTAATGCTGTCAGCCAAAGTAGTTATGGTGGATGAGTTTCTCAACTGATGTCCATCTGTTGGCCTGCCCCATTGATATAAATCACCAAAACTATTTACATCATCAAAGCTGGTGGCAACTTGGCGAGCGCCGAGATTTCTATCTAACCAAGTTTCGCCAGTTGGGCTTACAACTGGGGAATATTGAGTGTTTTTAAAGGTGAATAGACGATCGCCGCCAACATCAGTAATGGTAATGGTGATTTTGGCAGTTTTATCAGGAGTGTTGGCTTTAGTGGCTGTTATTGTTAGCTCATAACTTGTGGTCCTTTCATAATCAAGGATGTTATTAATAGTGATTTGTCCAGCGGGGTTAATAGCAAAGGCATTGCCAGTGTTGCCAGCGGTGATGCTAAATCCTGTTGGGTTGCCAGTGGTAACGAACGGAATGCCGACAATAGTGCCAGTAGTGGCATCTTCTGCTACGCTGGTTTGGGCTTGATCGGCAATGATTATTGGAGTAGCTGTATTCGCAGGAACAGGATTAGAACCAGTATTTAGAATACAGCGAATAGAAGCTCCAAGCCCTATTCTAAGGTTGGTTAGAGCTGCAAAACTGCTGCCAACAGATAAAAATATAGCGTTGTCACCTGAGTTGTTGGTTGACCATAATCCAGTAGGAGATAAAGAAATTGTATTGTCAACACGAGAACCAGCATTCGGCAATTTAAGATTTGCAGCAAAAGCACCGGCGCTATTTCGGCTTGTCCAAGAATCTTTCTCAGTTTCTAACTCAGCTGTTGTTGGCACTTTATAACCAACTGGGCAAATGCCTCTGCCATTAATACTGCTCCAAGCAGCCGTGCGCAAAGCGCCATCAATATCAGCAGTTGTCCAGTCGCCATCACCCGTAATGAAATTTGCGTGATTAGGGACAAGGTTGCCAACCTTATCTTCTGTGATGGCTGAGTTTCTCAACTGGTGTCCATCTGCTGGTCTGCCCCATTGATAGAAATGACCAAAAGAATCTGCATCATCAGAACTGGTGGCAACTTGGGTAGCGCCGAGGTTTCTATCTAACCAAGTTCTGCCATCTGCGCTTATAACTGGGGAATATGTCTTGCTGTTAAAGAGGAATGTATCAACAACATCAGTAATGGTAATGGTGAAGTTTATGCTGGCAGTTATTGGTGTGCTGGCACTATCAGAGGCAGTAATGGTTAGGTTATAAACATTATCAGCGCCATCGTCAGTTGGAGTTTCAAAATCAAATGCAGCATTAGAAGTGATTACGCCAGTAGTTGAGTCAATAGTAAATGAATTTGTATCAGC
>VSKZ01000141.1 GCA_008364125.1 Candidatus Thioglobus sp.
TTGGTCATTGTATTTAGCGCCTTTGCTTTTTGCGTAGTGTGCCATACCTAATGCAATCATTCCGCCATCGTGGTGATGTTCGATGAACTCGTTAAAAATATCGTTGTTTAGTTTTGAGGTTAAAGCCTCTTGTGTTTTTTCTGCTTCTGACATAATATACTCCTAATTGTTAAATGTAAGCATCTTGGCGCTGTTCGCCAATCGTGCTTTGGTTGTAATGGACTTCTTCCATTGATTTAAAACATCTCAGCATCATAATACCATACCTCAACGCATCCATAACATCATCTTTGACTTTAACGATGACTTGCTGATTGTTATTATTCATTTTACGGTGATACTGTCGCATTTCGTCAAAGAATATGTGCAGGTCTTCTGATATTTTGAGTTTGCCTGATAGCATTCTTTGGTTTATTTCCATAATTCCAGCCTCGACACTGTTAGATTTTTTAATATCTCCCTTTTCATTCCTGACTAAATAATGTGCGTGGACTGGTAATAGGCTCATACCTGCGTTAATGTAGTGTTGTTTGATGGCTTCACCCTCGTTTCTATCGGATGAGTTGCCATCCTGAGGGTAAGCATAGTCAAGTTTGCCCCAAGTTCTGACTGCTTCGGCGGTATGAACGGCAGCGGCTTTGCTGTAAATTGCGTTGTGCAAGTGGATTATATCATTATCGGGCTCGTATAACAGGTGAACGAGTGCTGTTGGGTGGTCGCTATAACCAAAGTCTAACGCGCCTAATTGCAGCCAGTGCTTCGGTATATCTAATATTCTTTTTTCCGATATGTCTTCGTCGGCGATTTGGTAAATTCTGCCAAGTTCGAGTTGTGGCTCGCCAAACGCTCTCGCTTTCCTTATGTATTTTGGATAGCCCATTATTATCTTGTCGGCTTCCTCTTTGGTGAAGTGTGCAACATCATAAATGCCCATTTTAGTGATATGGTCGCTATCTTTTGGATTTTCAAGCACTCGTGTTACAAGTGTTGACATACCCATTAGCGGCGTGAATGTTGAGAATACGCAGGTTTTATTCTGTCCGTTGATGGTTCTTGTCCTGCCCTCGTCGTATATTTGCGTTGGTGGCTCTTCGTCAAAACACATAATATCAACATTATCAGCTTGGAATGCCTCTCTACCTTGCACATAAGCCTTAAACTTGATAAATGAATGTCCGCCAGAGGTGTGTTTAACCTTAATATGGTCATAAGCACCTGTTGGGCTGCCTGACTTTTGGGGGTTGTCAAACAATCGGCGTGGGATGATGCCGTTATAATTGTCTGTCAAGTATTCGCCGGGTCTATCAAATAGTAATCGT
>VSKZ01000142.1 GCA_008364125.1 Candidatus Thioglobus sp.
TGTAGGTGATAGCCCTCATTATAGCAACTACCGTGACTCGTCATGCTGTGTGTGTGTGTGTGTAGGTGATAGCCCTCATTATAGCAACTACCGTGACTCGTCATGCTGTGTGTGTGTGTGGCTCAAGAGGAGAAAGTTATTAAAAATATTGCCATTATTCTTGGGATTAATGACGATGAATTAAATGAGATTAGAAAACATAAAATACATAAATTAAACCAACCTCTGAGTAAAATTAGTTGTTTTTGATTTTTAATAAATATGCAAAATTCTAAGAAACTATTTTTAATATTTGCCTTATTAGCCCCTACACTGGTTTTTGGGTATTGGAAAAAGCACAAGACATACAATTCTTATGTTGATAATATCCCAACCGATAATATTGAAGTCAAAGCAGACCCAGACCAATTTAATAAACCTGTTGATGTTGAAAAAAAAGCAGACCCCGACCAATTTAATAAACCTGTTGATACTGATAATGATGGCAATCCAGATATTACTGATCCAGATGATGATAACGATGGCTATGATGATGATGTTGAAAACAAAGCAGGCTCTGATCCATTAGACCCATTTTCCAAACCTGTTGATACTGATAATGATGGCAATCCAGATATTACTGATCCAGATGATGATAACGATAACTATGATGATGATGTTGAAAACAAAGCAGGCTCTGATCCATTAGACCCATTTTCCAAACCTGTTGATACTGATAATGATGGCAATCCAGATATTACTGATCCAGATGATGATAATGACGGTATTTTGGATGCACAAGATCCTGATGACAATAATGACGGCATACCAGATAAAGAGGAAACTGATACCGATGGCGATGGAATTCCTGACAATCAAGACAGTGATGATGACAATGATGCTTTTGCTGATGATGTTGAAAACAAAGCTGGCTCTGACCCATTAGATGAAAACTCTACACCTGATTTAGGAAAAGTTGAAGAGCGTAGAAAAAATGAAAAAAATGCAAGAATCGAAATAGAAGGTGAAATACAAAAATTTAGCTGTGGCTGGGTTTGGAACAAATACATTGAAAAGAAAGAGGTTCCAAAAGCATATTCATCCGAATATAATTGGAATAAATGGTCAAAATTTGACATCAAAGAATTTGAAAGTTTTATTAAAGAAAAATGTAAGTTAAAATAAATTTATATTAGTAAATATTATTTATGAAAAATAATTAGGAGAAAATTTTGGAATACACTTCAAACGATAAAGAAAAAATTAATACTGTTCAATTGTCAACAGTAGATGAAAGAATAAGATGGGGTAATAAATTATATTTTGC
>VSKZ01000143.1 GCA_008364125.1 Candidatus Thioglobus sp.
TTTTTACAGCGATTATTAGGCACACAGCCAGTATCGTGGTATAATTTGTTCATATCATATCTCGCAAAGGTTGATTATTCCAAACCCTAAAATTCTAAGCAAATTTTGGGGTTTTTTTTGGTTAAAAAAAACAGCAATTATAAAACCTAATTTGATTATGTCAAATTAGATACCAAAAAACCACCTTGTTAGGTGGTTGGTTGGTTGATCAGCGAGGCTGTTGTATCAAGCCTCCTCGGCTTGCACAGCCTCACGCGGAAACCGTGTTAAAAACCTGCTAATGGTATGACGAGACACATCCAACAATTTAGCAATGCTTGACTGTGTCAAGCCTTTGTCTAATAAGATAAATATCTCGTCCTTTCTATCCTCTAATTTAAGTTTCTTTTTAGAGCCTTTAACAGTGCCAAGTTGCCTAATCCGCTTGCCATCCTTGGTTGTAAAATAGCCTTTCTCGGCGATTTCCTGCTTTTTACGAGCCAGTGCTATGCTCGTGCGTGATTTAATATAATAGCGCTCAATGTTGGAAGCCATACCAAGCACAGTTAATAAAATCTCTGATTGCATACCACCGTCAAAGTCAATGACAGGATTTAGAATTTTAAGGCTTGCGCCTTTATCAACGCACAACCTGCCAATTTTGAGCACCTCCTCTGTGTTGCGAGCCATCCTTGATAACTCAGCGACCAACAACACATCACCAGCCTTTAATCCATCAACAACGCTGGCAATTTTGCGTTGCTCATAAGGCTTGCCACTGCTAACAGTGTCGCTGATAAATTCAATGTCCTTGCCTTTGACAAATTCGCAAGCCTCTAACTTCTTTCGTTGATTTTTCAAATCAACATCACCATTACTGGCTCTCATATATGCGTAAATCATAATATTACCTCTCTAATTAATCACCATCAGCATTGACAGTGATAAAAAGATGATACCATAACCGCTCAAACAATGTAGCATTTAAAAGTATATTTAATTGCTACCAAGTAAATACCACCAATTCAGGCGGTTTCAGGTAGTTAGCCACTTAGTATTGCGACAGTGAAACGCGCGCGAGCAAGATAGCGCTGTTTAAACCGAAAATTACTTTAAAAGGCATGCAGAAGCCGTGAATAATTTGTTATTGCAATCTTGCAAACTAAAAAGGAAGCCTAAGATGAAAATCAAAAGCCAACTATATGATGAAGCCTCTGGCTCTATCGGAAACATAACCGCCGCGAATGGTCGCGGTGGTTTGTATTTTAAAAACAAGCCTAATCCAAGTAATCCTAATACTGCCGCACAGAAAGTTGTGCGTTCAGCA
>VSKZ01000144.1 GCA_008364125.1 Candidatus Thioglobus sp.
ATGCTGGCAAAACCTTAGATGTTATTTCAACCGATGCTGGCTCAGTAAAAGATATTGAGGCTTTTTGCAACCAAACAGGCAACAAACTCATTTCAACAGTTGAAGATGCTGGTAAATATGTTTTCACTATTGAAAGAGCTTAAACACTGATTTAACGGAGAATTTTATGGCAGACGATAATAACAAAATGACAATTATTGCCACCAAAGGCACTTTTGACTGGGCGTTTCCACCATTCATTATTGCTTCTACTGGCGTGGCAATGGATAAAGAGGTAACGATTTTCTTTACTTTTTACGGGCTTAACCTTTTGCTCAAAGACACTTCTAAACTAAAAGTAACCCCGATTGGCAATCCGTCAATGCCGATGAAAATGCCATTTGGCCCGAAGTGGTTGCAGAAAATTGATTTTGGAACAAAAATTCCTAATATTCTTTGGAATTTGCCATTTGCTGATGTTTTGGTAACTTTTTTAATGAAAAAAACTATGGCAAAACACGGCGTTGCTAAACTTGAAGATTTGCGCGCTATGTGCCAAGAGTTTGATGTTAAATTTATTGCTTGTGAGATGACAGTTGAATTATTTGGCTATGATAAAAAAGACTTCATTGATGGCGTAGAGTTCGCTGGCGCTGCTTCATATTTTGAGGAAGCTGCAAGTGGAAACCATCATTTATATATGTAAATATTTTGTGTGATTTTTTGAAAAAAAACCTCCTTTGCGGAGGTTTTTTTTTAAGTCCAATCCATACATTGCCAATTTCTGTGCTTGGCAATCGCTAATAATTTTTCATCGCCATGCACAACAATTGGATTGTCCACCAATTCCAGCAATGGCAGGTCATTATGCGAATCTGAATAAAAAGTTGCGCCAGCTAAATCTTCATTATTTTGCAGACACCAAGCTTTTAATTTATGCACTTTGCCGATTTGAAAACACGGCTCACCTGCCACTTTTCCGCTAAATTTGCCAGCAATTATTTCGGGCTCGGTGGCAAGCAAATCGTCAATGCCATAAGCGCTGGCAATCGGGCGGGCTACAAACGAATTTGTGGCTGTAATTACGATTGCTCTGTCGCCGTTTTTTTGATGAATATCCACAACTTTTTTGGCTTTTTCTAACAAAATAGGCTGGATTTTTTCTGCCATAAATTGCTGATGCCATTTGTTTAATTGCCCAATAGAATTGTGTGCCAGCGGGGTT
>VSKZ01000145.1 GCA_008364125.1 Candidatus Thioglobus sp.
TAATGAAATCTGCGCTATTAGGAGCGGTGCTATCAACCAAAACATCCGAGGTGGCTGCGTTTCTCAACTGATGCCCATCTGCTGGCCTGCCCCATTGATAATAATCACCAAAACTATCCGCATCGTCAATGGCAGTGGCAACTCGGTTAGCGCCAAGGTTTTTATCTAACCAAATTCTGCCAGTTATGCTGGTAATTGGGGAATATTCAAAGCCGTTAAAAGTGAATATATCTTCAACATCAGTAATAGTAACGGTGAAATCTATATCAATAGTTTGAGCAATAGTGGCTTGGTCGGTGGCAGAAACAGTTAGCTCATAGACATTATCTGTGTCGCTATCGGCTGGGTTTTCAAAATCAAAAGCAGCATGGGTAATTGTAATTACATTGGTAGCAGTGGTAAGATTAAATGAACTTGCATCAGCGCCGCCCAGAGTGTATTCAATCCCTAAACTGCTGAGTGCAGTATCAGTTGCGCCTTTGAAAGTGATACTAAATGCGGTGTTTTCCGCAATTATGTTGTCAGCAATGCTATCAAATGTAAAGCCTGTATTGGCAATATTAATGGTGATGGCAGCAGTTACATCAGTAGCAGCATCTTTGCTGATTTGCACGATTAGCGTATAACTTTGGACAGTTTCATAATCAAGTGCGCCAACAACGGTTATTTGTCCAGTGTTATCAATAGCAAAGGCATCGCCAGTGTTGCCAGCGATGATGCTAAATACTGTTGGGTTGCCAGTGGTTGTGAGCGGTTCGCCGACAACAGTGCCAGACGCGATATTTTCTGCAATTTCGCGGGTTTGATTGGCAATGGATATTGAAGCAATTATATCCACAGGCAAAGGATCAGAACCCACATTTAGAATACAGCGCACCGAAGCTACAAACCCTCTTACAACATTTGAGACAGATGCAGAGGTTTCGCTCATAAATAAATATTGAGCAATATTACTGGAAATGCTGGTTGACCCTAATACAGAGCCAGTTAAATAAAAGTCATTCTCCAAACGGTAGCCAGCAAGCGGAAAATTAAGATTTGCAGCAAAAGCACCAGCGTTATCAGCGCTTGACCAAGAATCTCTCTCAGCTTTTAATTCAGCTATTGTCGGCACTCACTCCTTTTCAGTTTCGCCTTTCCAAGCAAAAGTCGGAATATCAGCAGCCACCATAGCAGCGGCAGCATGGTCTTGAGTG
>VSKZ01000146.1 GCA_008364125.1 Candidatus Thioglobus sp.
TTAATCCGTTACCTTAGAAACAACACCAGCACCAACTGTGCGGCCACCTTCTCTGATAGCAAATCTCAGACCATCTTCCATAGCAATAGGTGATAGCAGCTCTACTGACATTTTTACATTGTCGCCGGGCATAACCATTTCTACATCTTTTGGCAACTGACAAGCGCCGGTTACATCGGTGGTTCTGAAATAAAATTGTGGGCGATAGTTGTTAAAAAATGGGGTGTGGCGGCCGCCTTCTTCTTTGCTTAAAACATAAATTTCAGCTTCAAATTTGGAATGTGGCTTGATTGAGCCGGGCTTTGCTAACACTTGTCCTCGTTCTACTTCTTCGCGTTTTGTGCCTCTTAGCAAAACGCCGACATTGTCGCCAGCTTCGCCAGAATCTAATAGTTTGCGGAACATTTCAACGCCGGTGCAAGTTGTGGTTTGAGTGTCTTTAATGCCAACGATTTCAATTTCATCATTGACATTTACAATGCCTGCTTCGATGCGGCCGGTAACAACTGTGCCGCGGCCAGAGATTGAAAATACATCTTCAATTGGCATAATAAATGGCTTCTCTGTATCGCGTTTCGGAGTTGGGATATAAGAGTCTAAGGCTTCAACTAATTTAACAATTGAAGGCACGCCGATTTCTGAGGTGTCGCCTTCTAATGCTTTGAGTGCTGAGCCGAAAATAATTGGAGTGTCATCGCCTGGAAAGTCATATTCAGTAAGCAATTCACGGATTTCCATTTCTACTAATTCCACTAATTCTTCGTCATCAACCATATCGGCTTTGTTCATATAAACCAAAATATATGGCACGCCAACTTGTTTGGAAAGCAGAATATGCTCGCGGGTTTGTGCCATTGGACCATCAGTAGCAGCGATTACAATAATTGCACCATCCATTTGCGCAGCGCCAGTAATCATATTTTTGACATAATCGGCGTGTCCCGGGCAGTCAACATGGGCATAGTGACGGACGGCGCTTTCGTATTCTACATGCGCTGTGGAGATAGTGATGCCGCGTTCTCTTTCTTCTGGGGCATTATCAATATCTGCATAATCGTTAAATTCACCACCATTTACCTCTGCCATTACTTTGGTAATAGCTGCTGTTAGTGTGGTTTTGCCGTGGTCAACATGGCCAATTGTACCAACATTTACATGGGGCTTGGTTCTTTCAAATTTTTCTTTTGACATTTTAT
>VSKZ01000147.1 GCA_008364125.1 Candidatus Thioglobus sp.
TTCTACAAGTTGCGTCTTTAACTGCACCTTTAAATGCGCCGACTATTATTGTGTTGTCATTTTTTGCTCTTTCAACTCTGATTACATTGCTTCTATCAACCCATTTAAGCTCGCTAAGTTGTAGTTTGCTGGAGCTTTTGAAAGGTTTGTCATCCACGATAAAATTAGTGAGTTTGTCGTTTTCAGCTGGAAATAAAATACTTAAACGAGCATAGGTTGCTCTATCAGAATTATTATTATTTGAGCTGCCGATTTCAATCCGAGCTGAGTCGGAAATTTGGGTTTCAAATCCAAGCACATTGCCGTTAATGTTAGCGCCCTGCTTGCCTTTCCAATAATATTGAGTTGCGCGGATTTTTGCCCATGGGAGATATGGAACTTGCCCTGTCAGGCGAACATCATAGCCATTTTGCACTTCTTCGGTTTTGCCGTTGACGATGGTTTTTTTGGATAGGCTAAAGTAGCGATTTACATTGACAGTGAAATTGCTACGCTGATATTCAACGCCGATGCTGGCGCGCCGGTGCTGGGATTTGCTTTCGTAGTCGGTAAATAGATTGATGCCGGCGATTGATTGCCCTTGTTCTAATAATTTGCGATAGCCGATACCGAGGTTAAGAGTTTCACGGCGATCGCCTTTGTCAGCTCCTGATGCAAGCTGGGCTTGGATGAAGGTTAAATCTTGGCTGTTTTTATTGAGATTTGATAATGGCTGAATTGTGCGAATGTGGTAGTTTATTGCTTCTGAATCAATGCCACTAATACTGATTTCTGTGCGCCCTTGCCCAAATTTGTTGGCAAATTTGTTGGCTTTTGAATTGATATAACTTTGTGTTTTACTGACGGCTTGGCTTTTTAGGCTTTGTTTAAGGCTTTTTTTGAATTTTTTGCCAAATTCGGAAGTGTTGTCTGAATTTGTGCTACCTAATGTTTGTCTTGCGGTTTTGGCAGATTCTGTGGCAAATTGTTTGAATATTTTGCGGGCTTGGCTTTCTTTGCGCCTTGTTGCCGTTTTATTGTTCCAATTATAAAAATACGGCTTGCTTAAATCGAGATATGCTTCTTTGTTAAATGCTTGAATATCAACAGCGCTAACATTTAGTGACAATGTTAAGGCGCTGAAAATAAATAGTTGTTTTAGTTTATTGAGCATTTTAAAAGCGAGTTTGTTAAAC
>VSKZ01000148.1 GCA_008364125.1 Candidatus Thioglobus sp.
GGTTGATTCCATCCTCATTGACATGGGTTATGGTAATGGTGATTTGGGCAGTTACATTAGGAGCGCCGTCTTTGCTGATTTCCACGGTTAGCGTATAACTTGGGGTGGTTTCATAATCAAGAGTATTGCTAACGCTGATTTGTCCAGAATCGTTAATAGCAAAGACTCTGCTGCCATTGCTGAGAGGGTTGCCAGTAGTTATGCTAAATGCTGTTGGGTTGCCAGTGGCAACAAGCGGAGCGCCGACAGCAGTGCCATTAGTAGCATTTTCATTTATAGAAAGAGTTGCATTTGCAATAGTTAGTGCCTCGATTACGGTAATGGTTATTTGATAAGTGCCACGGCCAGATTCATTGCCATTGCTAGCGTTTGTACCGGCAATTACGGTTAGTGTGTGAACATTGTTAGCGGGATTTGCATCGTCAAAGGCAAGTGGGTCGTCTGAAGTGACAGTGCCGTTAAATGGATTGACGCTAAATAGTCCTGAGCCGCCACCCCAAGAAGCGCCAGTAATTGGGGTTGGAGTTACTCTGAATGAAGTATTTTCAACAACACTATAAGCGCTGTTAAATCCGCTGATGGTTAAGGGAAGATAGACATTAGTGATAGTGATGGTGATCTCGGCAGTTTTAGTCTCGGCATCATCTTTGGTGGCTGTTACTGTTAGCTGATAATTTTGTTTAGTTTCATAATCAAGCGGATTAAGAGCGGTGATTACTCCAGCAGGGGTAATAGCAAATTTCTCACTGCCAGTGCCAGTGAGATTCACGGTTGGGTTGCCAGTGATTGTCAGAGTGCCAACTGGGGCATTAGCAGCATTGTTTTCTGCGATTGAGAAGTTTCGGCTTCCGCTGATGGTGAGGGTGTTTTCATTGATATTGGTAATAATGATGACGACAGTAGCAGTTACATCAACGCCATCTTGGGAGGCTTGGACTGTTAGCGTGTAACTCTGGGTAGTTTCAAAATCAAGTGCGCCAGCAACTGTGATTTGTCCAGAGTTGTTAATAGAAAAGGCATTGTTGGTGTTGCCAGTAGTTATGCTAAATGCTGTTGGGTTGCCAGTGTAGATTAACACATCTCTGAGTAACACATCTCTAACAATATCGCCGATAGCAGCATTTTCTGCAACGGAACCGGGATACACGGCAACAAGGGTTAGTGCCTCA
>VSKZ01000149.1 GCA_008364125.1 Candidatus Thioglobus sp.
CCAGCCAAATTGACTAAACGCATAACCGTCTAATTGCTCACCAAAATACTCAACCATATCGTTACGCTCAGGCTCGCCGTGTACTAATACATCTAAGTCTAGCTCGTGCTGAATATCAACACAAAGTTGAATTTCAGCGCGCATTAGCTTGGTATAAGTGGCTTCGTCAATCTCGCCATTTTTAAACTGACGGCGCGCAGTGCGAATTTCAGGGGTTTGTGGAAATGAGCCAATCGTTGTGGTTGGGTATTTAGGCAATTTTAAAATGTCTTGTTGCAATGTAGCACGCGTCTCGTAGTCTGAGTTTCTCAAGGCAAAATCAGCGCTAATGTCGCTAATGCGTTTAGCCACACTTGGATTATGAACGCGCTTTGAATCTTGACGAGATTTAATCGCTTTTGCATTATCATCAAGCGCTGTTTGACAAGCGTTACGCCCTTGCTCAAGTGTCGTTTTTAACACAGATAATTCTGCTAATTTTTGATGCGCATACGCCATCCAGCTAAGTATCTCAATGTCTAGTTTTTCTTCTTGAGCCAAGTCAACTGGCACATGTAATAATGAGCAAGACGGTGCTAACCATAGGCGCTCGCCTATGGTTTTAGCAATCGGCTCTAAATAATCAAGTGCTGCGTTTAAATCAGTTTTCCAAATGTTGCGTCCATTAACAATACCGAGTGACAATACTTGCGTCTCACCTAGGTTGTCAATCGCCGAAGCCACTTCATCCTTAGCGTTAATGGTGTCAATATGAACACCGTCCACAGGCAAATCACCCAGTAAAGATAAATTTTCTTTAAGCTGACCAAAGTAGCTGGCAAGCAAAATTTTCACCGAGCAATCTTTAAGTTGTACGTAACTTTTAGTAAGTGCTTGATGCCACTCAGAACTTAACTCGCTAACCAAAATCGGCTCAGCAATTTGCACCCATTCGATGCCTTGCGCGCTTAATTCATTTAACAATGCAACATAAGTTGGTAATAATTTATCAAGTAAGGTAAGTTTGTCTGAATCGTCTTTTGCTTTGCCGATTTTAAGGTAAGTTACAGGACCAATAATGGTTGGCTTGATGTTATGACCGAGTGCTTTTGCCTCAGCAATTTGACTAATAAGATTGGCGCTGTTAAGCTTAAAAGCAGTGTCTTTGCTGAATTCAAGCACGATGTAGT
>VSKZ01000014.1 GCA_008364125.1 Candidatus Thioglobus sp.
GCTGATTTAATGCGGCTTTGTCTGCGGAATGACAATGCTTTTCCAGCATTTCTAAACGCTGCGTAAGTTGGGAAAAAACCAACTCAAAATGCTGATTTTTAAGCTCTTCTTGGTAAAGTTTATTTCTTAGATTGTCAATAATAGTAATGTAGCCTTTTTCATTTTCATCGTGCTTTATCGTATCAACTTCCATTTTTGCAACGGCATTATTTTTGATTTGTTGCATTTTGTGAATGTGCTGGTCTTGCTCAGAATTTAGGCTGATATTTGGATATGCCAAGCGCAAACTATCAGTTGTTACATAGCCTTCGTGGGTTTGTAATTTGCCATTATTGATTTGATTTTGAATGTCAAAACGGCTGATTCCAAGCATTTTGGCAGCTTTTGATACGCTTAATTTAATCATTTTTTCCTCTACTAATTCAATATATAGTTGACAAAATAAATCTATTTGCCCAGATTGTCAAGTTTATTAGGAAATTATGAAATACTTTGAATGGCTTCAAGCAGCCCATCATCGCTAGTTTTTGATGCCACAAAAAGCCGATTAAAACCAATTGAGTTGGCAAAGTTTTTGATTCGCTGACTCAGCACAACCAGCCGATAATCCTTGATTTTGCTGAGTGATTGTGCATCTATTTTCTCAACAAGCGCTATTAGTGCGGTAAGATTTTCAACGCTGGTGGCAGTAATAATGCCGGCATCATTTTGCAAAAATTGCTGCAAAGATTGCTGATGCAAAGGGCTGATTGGGCTTATTTCGCGCCTATAAACTGCAATATATTCAATGCTATTATTTTGTTCTAAGCCTTGTTTTAGCGTTTCTATGCCGCCTTCGCCGCGAAAAATCAGCACGGATTTGCCATTTAATGCTTGCAATTCGTCCATTGCCAGCAAAGCTTCACTGGATGGGTTTTGCGCTGGAAAAGCATCAACTTTGATGCCTTGTTGCTCTAATTTTTTGGCAGTTATAGCGCCCACGGCAAAAATTTTGCTGGGCTTATAATCCAAGGTTTTAAGCACTTCCAATCCGTATTCAACCGCATTTGCGCTAATAAAAATAAGTGCATCATAATGATTTTTACGCGGAAAATTATTCAGCGCTTTGATTGTCAAACTTGGAAATAACACTGGCAAATAGCCGTTTTTACTGAGCAAAATTTGCAATGGCCCAGATTGCGATAGTGCGCGAGTTAATAATATTTGCAAGGTTTAATGCCCTAATAATTCGGCAATAATGCGGATTTTGTCCAACGCCTCTCGTTCTGCAAACTTGCAAATCAGGATGGTTTTGCTGTTGACATCTTTGATGCCTTCAAGGTAGGTGCGCATTTGTTTTTCATCCCAAGCTTGCGAAGAATATAGCACTGGATATTTGTTGAAACTAAGCACAAAATCAAGCACCTGCACCTCTTGCAATTTCAATTTCAGCGTTTTGGCAGATTGAAAACAAATATTGTAAGCAGCCAAAGTATCCATTATTTTCTTGCTCGGAGCTGTGCTGACTTGGCAAAATAAAATAAAATCATCGGCATAATCTTCAACGCTACCAAGTAATTTTTCCAGCGTTTTTAGATCGCTAAGTTGTTGCTCTTTAATCGTCAAAACCAGCACAAACTCTGTATCTTCGTCTTCTTGTATGTCTGCAAAAATCTGTTCAAGGTCTTCGTCTGTGTCAATTTCTAAAGACAGTGTTTTGAAAATAGCGGCGTAATAATCAAAACGCCAATCTTCCGGCAAATCATCCGGATAAAAATCATCTTGTAGCCCCAAACCGCTACGCCCAATTAAAAATTCTGTTTTGTTCATTTGCTCGCCTTATACATTTTATAATGTGTAAAAAATTTCTTAAATAATATGCCCGATATTCTACTACCAATTATCGCTTTGTTAACAGGTTTTACACTTTTAATTTACAGCGCCGACAAATTCACCGAAAATGGTGCAAAAATTGCCACTATTTTTCAGGTATCACCACTGGTAATCGGCTTGCTTATCTTTGGTTTTGGCACATCAGCGCCGGAGATTTTGGTGTCGGCATTAGCGGCAATGGACGGCAATACTGGCATCAGCATCGGCAATGCCATCGGTTCTAATATTTTCAATATCTCTTTGGTTTTAGGGCTTAGTGCCATTATTTATCCTATTGAGGTTAGCGGCAGTATCTTGAAAAAAGAATGGTTATTTTTAATGTTTGTTACCGTAATAACTGGATTTTTGTTATGGGATAAACATCTTGGCATTGTAGATGGCTTGATTTTGACGAGTTTATTGCTGGTATTTTTGACATACACCTTCAAAACTGCAAAAAATCACCCAACCAACGAATTTGATGAAATACTAAAAAACCCAGAGAAAAAGCAGCTGGGGAAAACTTGGTTTTTGCTCATTATCAGCTTGCTAACCCTTATATTTAGCGCAAAAATAATCGTCTGGGGCGGGGTGCAAGTTGCCAAAAGTTTTGGCATATCTGATTTGATTATTGGTCTCAGCGTGATTTCCATTGGCACCAGTTTGCCAGAATTGGCAGTGTCAATTAGCAGCGTTTTGAAAAAACAATATGCAATGATAGTTGGCAATGTTATCGGCTCAAATCTCTTTAATACCTTGGCTGTGCTTGCCATTCCTGGGCTTATTCATCCAGCGGAGATAACCAGCGAAATTCTCGATAGAGATTATTTAGTGATGTTGTTGCTCACGGTTTTACTGTTTATAGTTGCTTATAAAATCCACAAAAAACACATAATAAATCGCTTTGAGGGCGGGCTTTTAGTCGCCATATTTGGCGTTTATATGTGGCAATTATTTTGAATATAAAGATAAATAGCGAAGCTGAAATGCGCCTATTTGCCAGAGATTTGGCACAAAATTCCACGCCATCTTTGGTGATTTATTTGCATGGTGATTTGGGTGCTGGGAAAACCACATTAGCAAGGGGTTTTATTCAATTTTTTGGCTTTGATAAAGTCAAAAGTCCCACTTATTCTCTGGTTGAAAGCTATCAAAATCAGGCGATTAGCATTCATCATTTTGATTGCTATCGCCTCAGCGACCCAGAAGAATTGGAATATATCGGCATTCGTGAATATTCAAAAGCAGGGCATATTCAGCTGATTGAGTGGGCAGATTTGGGCAAGGGCATAATTTCTGCTGCGGATTTGACTATCAATATTAGCGGTAATAATGGCAGTAGGGAACTGTCGCTAAGCGCACAAAGTGAGACTGGAAATAGGCTGTTAGCGGCGTTAAAACCACTATTTGCCTAATTTTTATCTGGGGCTAATTTTTCTGCTGGCGGTTCATAATTTGGGTCGTTTGGATTCATAAAAATAAAGCCATAACCACCCTCAACACTTATTTCGTCAAAATCAACTACCATACCTGAAAGCAACTCTTTTTGCGCATAGGCAAACACATATTCAACGCCATTTGAACGCAAATGAATATCGCTATCAGCGCGCTGGTCAAAGCCCATTAAATAGCGAAACTCTGTATCAGTTTTCTCAACCGCAAAACGCATTTGCAGCCCTTGTGTATCAGGATTTTGAGTGGAAAGTTTAATCTCTTCGGCAGCTCGCTCGGTAATTGTAATCATAGTTGTTTTTTAGCTTTAATAAAATTGACAAATTGCCCAACCCAATGATTGTTGCCAACGCTGCGAAAATGCGTGTAAGTTGCCAGCAAGTTGTGAATTAGGATTCCATCGTGCTTATTATCCACACCTACGCCGCGTAAAACCTTGTAAGCATAGCGTGTTTTTGCGCTGATATTGTTTAGTTTTGAATAATGAAATTCGTGCGCATAAATCTTGTCAGCAACGCCATTCCAAGGGTGATTTTCGGTTGGCAATAATTGCACATAGCCCCTGCCAACTGGCTGGTTTGTCATCTCGGTGTCAGCTTTTATAACGCCAACCATTTTATGCGTTTTGCCCTGATAACTGATTGCTTGACTAAGATACATCAGCCCGCCGCATTCGGCATAAGTTGGCAAACCTTGCTCGATTTTTGCCTTAATATCGGCAAGCAAAGATTGATTGGCACTCAAATCTTCAAGCTGCATTTCCGGAAAACCGCCGCCGATAAACAGGGCATCACATTTTGGCAATACTGCCGCCGATAGCGTATTAAAATATTTAATCTTGACTCCAAGCGCTTTGAAAGCGTCTAAATCGTCTTGATAATAAAAACCAAAAGCCAAGTCTTTTGCCACAGCAACAGTCAAATCGCTGATAACATTTATCACATTTGGTTTTGCGACTGTTTTAATTTTGCTATCAAGCGCTAAAATCTTGTCTAAATCCACTTGTTCGGCAATCATTTTTCCAGCATTATCAATGAAAGTTTGCGACTTTGCAGACTCATTAGCCGGCATAAGCCCTAAGTGTCGTTCATCAATAATCAGCTCTTTAGAGCGGCGAATAGCGCCAAAAATTGCAATATCGGTGTAATGTTCTATGGCTTGCGAAAGCTTGGATAAGTGGCGTTCGCCAGCGACTTTGTTGAGAATAACCCCAGCAATATTAACCTTGGAATCAAATGCCTGATAGCCCAGCAGCAGCGGCGCAACTCCGCGAGTAATGCCGCTGGCATCAATCACCAAAATTACGCTTGCTCCCAACAATTTTGCCATATCAGCATTCGCATCGCCGCCGTCAACGCTGATGCCGTCATATAAGCCTTTGTTGCCTTCAATAATAGAAATATCACTGCGTTGCTGGTTAAACAATTTGGTGATTTCATTTTCCGACATTGTATAGAAATCTAAATTGTAACAAGGGTTGCCGCTGGCTTGAGAAAGCCACAAGGGATCAATGTAATCAGGGCCTTTTTTAAAGGCTTGGACTTTGAGGGATTGCTGTTTAATGGCTGCGCATAAGCCCAAACTAACAACGGTTTTGCCAGAAGATTTGTGCGCTGCGGAGATATAAATGGACACTGCCGCCCTTAGTTGCTATTTTTTATGATGAGGGTCGGCAACGCTATCTGCCAAACTCTCAGGTAAAAATGGCAAGAATTTGAGTAGCAAAGTTGTTGCAATCAGTGCCACTGCAATGCCGCCAGCACCTAAAATAATCTCCGGCAATGAAGGGCTATAAGTGGCAATACTGTCGTAACCTTCAATGATTTCCTTGCCCGGAAATAGCTCCAACGGATGCGCCTGCCCGCCAATAATAATCACATATAATTGAGCAATACCGCCAATAATCACCAGCACCGATGCCAAGCCCAAAGCGCTGCGATTGCCTCTAAACGCTGGCAGGTAAATCAGTGCCAGCGGCAACAATCCGCCAATAATCATTTGCACTATCCAAAATAGCGGAGTGTAAATATGGTCGCCAAACAGGATGAAATTTTCAACAGCGGAATTTTCTGCCAAATATAGACTGCCAAGATGTTTGATAATGACAAAATACATCACTGCTGCGATAAATACGCCGAATAAATTGCCCAGCCGATTGACAATCACATCGCCAAGCTCGCGCTCGCTCCATTTGTAACTTGCCATTAAAATCAGAATAAAAAACGCCAAACCAAAAGAGAATGACATAATAATAAACATCGGCGCCATAATCACGGCATCATAAGCTTGACGCGCCACCAAAAAGCCAAAAATAGAGCCAGTTCCAGTGGTGAGAATCAGCCGCCAAGCAAATGCTGCCAAGCCTGCTTTAGAGGTGAATTTGTTCATACGGCGCTCAAACATCATCCACAAATAAACGGCAACAATCACAAAAAATCCATTGTATAAAATGATGTTCCAAGCAAAAATTGATTTGAAATTATATTCAGTCATTGCCACGATTAGGCGGTCGGGGCGGCCTAAATCAAGCACCAAAATCATTAGCCCGCCAGCCAATAGTGATAGAGCCACCAAGCCCGATAAGCGTGCTAATGGCTTGTATATTTTTTTGTCAAATACCGAGGCAATAGAGGCAACATTTAGCGCCCCAGAGGCTGCCACAATTAAGAATAAAGCGAGCACATGCGGCACTCCCCATACCACTCGATTGCTCATACCAGTTACATAATGGCCGTGATGTTCCATAAAATATACACTGCCGAGCGCCGCTAAAATCACAGCGAAGAGCCCAGCAATAAGAGCAATAAAACCCCAGCTTGTTCCTGCTATTTGTTGATAACGAATATTCATAATTATCCTTTTTTTAAACTTGTTAAATTCCGCTATAACGCACGCCAGTATTCAGATTTAAATCCGCTCTTATTTGTGTGCTTTGAATTTTTTTAAGCGTTTTGTTGATTTTACTATTAGCATCATATAGGTCGCCAAAAATAACGCCATCGCCGCCAACTGCCTCTACGCAAGCTGGCACTTCGCCTTTGTCCACGCGATGCACGCACATTGTGCAAGCCTCAACCGTGCCTTTGCCTCGTGGCGTATCGGCTTTCTGATTGCTTAAATTTTCATGCACAAACGAACGAGAATCATACGGGCAAGCCATCATACAATAGCGGCAACCGATACATAAATGTTTGTCAACCAAAACGATGCCATCTTCTCGTTTCACCGAAGCGTTAGTTGGGCAAACATCTACGCAAGGTGGCTGCTCACAATGCTGGCACATCAATGGCAAGCTGTCAATTTTGCCGGTGGCCTTGTCTTTGACTTTGACTTTTTTAATCCAGTCTGGTTTTTGTTCGCCAGTTGAGTATTTTTCGTTGCCCCAGCCGTGTTCTTCTTGACAGGCATTCACCATATCTTCAATGTTGGCTTCGCTCAATTTGTTGGTATCAATCAGCATACCCCAGCGTTTTTTATTGCTGACTGGATTTTCACTGGCAGCAAATGTGGTCAAACTAATACCGCTGGCAATGCTTGCCACACCTACTGTGTTTGCTGTTGTGTTTTTGATGAAGTCGCGGCGGTTTAGTTTTTTAGTCATTATAATTCCTCTTCTGGTGTGGTTCGATGACAGGCGAAACAATCCAAACTGGTGCCTACTTTTTGATGGCAAGTTGAGCAAAATTGCTCCGGCGCATTAATTGGCAGATATTCATCATTTTTAGTGGAGCTATGGCAATCAACGCAAGCCTTCAATGAATTGCGTTTGCTGCGAATGCCTTGGCGCAAAGTCTGGTCGCGCTTGTGAAGCAAAAACTCAGGGTGCATTTTTCTAATTTCAGCAAGGCTTGGGTGAATATCTCTACTCTTGCCTTCTTCCTTTAATTCGGTGGCTTTATCACCAAGATTAATATGCCCATCGTTACCGTGTGCGAACACACTGGTAAACATCAAAGCTAATAAAATAATCGGAAAATGTCTCATAATCGCTCTCTTAAAATCAACTATTCGCCAAGCCCCATTTGAATATAACCAGTTGGGCAAACATCAGCACAAATGTGGCAACCTATACATTTGTTGTAATCGGTGTCAACATAGCGGCCTAAAGTTGATTGGTCTTTTTTGACTTTGAAAACCGCATCTTGTGGGCAATACATCACGCAATTATCGCACTCAAAACACAGCCCGCAAGACATACAACGCGCTGCTTCTTTCTGCGCATCTTCTTCGTTATAACCAATCAGGCGCTCGTCAAAATTGCCCAATACATTATCAACATCAACTAATTTATGGTTACGCGTATTGCGCTCTTCGTGGTCAAAATGGCCTAAAAATAATTCTGTATGCGGGATGATTGATGCAAATGAACGGTCTTCGTAATTGTGCACTGCATATTCAGCTGTGTCCGTGCCTTCGCCCAATTCGTTGCCTTTTTTATAATTTGAAGGCGATAAATCCCACTCGTTTAATTTTGATAATAAATCAAAATAATGCACATCCACCTTGCTGCGTGATTTTTGACTGTTGCCGCTAAGATAATCGTCAATACTTTCAGCAACAATGCCCGCTTGGCCGATTGCTGTTGTCAATAAATGTGGACGCACAGCATCGCCACAAACGAAGAAACCGGGTTTATTCGGCACTTGGAAATTTTTGTCAGCATCAATAAAACCATTTTCGTTGAAAAATTCAGCATCCATACCTTCGCCATCAACGCCTTGTCCAATCGCTGGGACAATTAATTCGCATTCAATTTCAAACTCAGAGCCTTCAATCGGGGTAGAGCCATCGTCTTCTAAACGCACAAAACGCAATGCTATGGCACGGCCGTCTTTGCCTTTAATTACTTCAATTGGGCTGAGTTGACCTTGGATTTCAACACCTTCACGGTTGGCATCATTAATTTCTTCTTGCGCTGCTGGCATATTTTCGATGGTGGAACGAGTGGTCAATAATACATCAGCGCCAAGACGCTTGGAAGTGTCAACCACATCGTGAGCTGTGTCGTCAAAAATAATGCGCTCTGGACGATCTTTGTCTGCTACATTTTTGATATTGCCAATGCGACGGGCAACAGAAACTACATCGATTGAAGTATCGCCACCGCCAATACAAATTACTTTGCCGGTCATATGCTGCAAACGCCCTTGATTATATGCTTCAAGGAATGCTACGCCAGAAACACAATTGCTTGCATCGCCACCCGGAATTGGCAACGAACGCCCACTCATTGCGCCGATTGCGAACAATACAGCATCATATTCTTTTTCTAATTGCTCCATAGAAATATCAACGCCGACTTTGGTGTTCATTTTGGTTTCAACGCCAGTTTCGATGATGCGCTCGATTTCGTATTGCAACACATCACGCGGCACGCGATAATCAGGAATTCCATACATCATCATCCCGCCGAGTTTGTCGTATTTTTCAAACACGGTAACGCTGTGGCCTTGCTTACGCAACTGCAAAGCGGCAGACAAACCGCCACAACCGCCACCAATAATTGCGACTTTTTTGCCTGTGTCTTTGGCATTTATCTTAAATTTGTAACCTTCTTTTTTGGCATTATCACCGATGAATTGCTCCACTGCATTGATGCCAACAGTGTCTTCAACTTCGTTACGGTTGCAGCCATCTTCGCAAGGTGCTGGGCAAACTCGCCCCATAATTGATGGAAATGGATTGGCCTCAGTAGCGCGACGAAAGGCGTATTCTTGCCACGACATATCAGCAGATGGTTTTTCCATACCACGAACAATATCAAGCCAGCCGCGAATGTTGTGTCCAGAAGGGCAAGAGCCTTGGCACGGCGGGGTTTGAGTTACATAAGTAGGGCATTTATGCGAAGTGTCGTTTTGAAAAATCTTCTGACTCCAAGGAACTGAGCCAACTTTGTCGCCTTCGTCCTTGAACATTCTAAATGTGTGGTTATCGCCTTTTTCGATTTGTCCGTATGGGTTCTTTTGCATTTTTAATCTCCTTGTTATTTTGCTTCTGCGGTTTCTGCGGTTTCAGCTATTTCTGCCGTTACTGCCTTTTGTGGTTTGTCCATAATAATTGCCTCACTCACCAATTGATGCGCGCTGACAATCATATATGGGTCAAAATCAAATTTTGGTAAGACTTTGCTAAACTGTGATTTGCAAATTGCACAAATTGCAACCAGCGTATCAACAGCATTGGTTTTTTCTACTTCTTTTAGGGCTTGCATTCTGGGCATTGCGCCTTTGATGCGGATTTCCATTAAATCGTCTGTCAACAATCCGCCGCCGCCGCCGCAACAAAAGGTTGATTCCATAATCGTGCTGCGTTCCATATCAACGAAATTATTGCAAACTGCTTTGATTACTTCGCGCGGCAGGATAAATTGCCCATTCGGAATGCCGCCCATATTCGTTGCTCTGGCGACATTGCACGAATCGTGAAAAGTAACGGTGCGGTCGTCATTTGCAGATTTATCAAACTCTAATTTACCGCGCTGAATAAGATCGTAAGTGTATTCAATAATGTGCTGCGGCTGCGGATAACGAGAATCAAGTTGCTGTTGCAATTTCATAGCATGTTCATCAGTCGCCCCAGCGCCAACACCAGATAAGGTGTTCCAAAAACTATATGCCACGCGCCAAGCATGCCCACATTCGCCAACCATTATGCGTGATACTTCCAAGTCAAGTGCGGCTTTGCGGATTCGCAATGCGGCAGAGCGCATCACATCGTAAGAGCCGATGAACATTCCAAAATTTGCGCCTTCGGATGCGTAAGAACTCATAGTCCAACTAACGCCGTCTTGATGAAAAACCTTGCCATAACCAATCAAACCGTCAATATGTGGCTCGGCAAAAAAATCTGCTGATGGGGTGATGAGCAAAATCTCTGCTCCTTTAACATCCAAAGGATATTTGACCGCAATCCCAGTTTCCTCTTCAATTTCTTCTTCAAGGTCAAGCAAAGTATCGCGCAATGCCGGCTCTGGCAGCCCTAAATTATTGCCGATTGTGATGGCCTTGCCCAAAATCTGATTGCAATATTTTTGCCCCACGCCAACTGTGTCTAAAACCTCACGAGCAGCCATTGAAATCTCAGCTGTGTCAATTCCATACGGGCAAAACACCGAGCAGCGCCGACATTGCGAACATTGATGAAAATAGTTATACCAATCGTCCAGCATAGCATCATCTAATTCTTTAGCGCCAACTAATTTAGGGAAATATTTGCCAGCAAAAGTAAAGTGGCGGCGATATACGCTTCTGAACAAATCTTGACGGGCAACGGGCATATTTTTGGGGTCAGACGAGCCTAAAAAATAATGGCATTTATCGGTGCAAGCGCCACATTTAACGCAAGCATCCAAGAAAACTTGCACTGAACGATATTTGGATTTAAGCTCTCCCATTTTGCTAATCGCAACTTCTTGCCAGTTGTCAATTTTTTTGCCCGGAAAGCCTAATGGTGTTTGAAATTCTTCAACAGATTTAAACGGGCCATCACCTTGCATAACGCCTTCGTTAATCGCAGGAATTTCTAAATAAGTGGGTAATTCTGGGATTTCAAAGTCTGCCATTATTTGTCCTTGCCGAGTGTTTCATTTAGTATAACTTGCCCTTCTTGCTCTTGTTTCAGTGCCCAAGAAGAGATGTGGCGTTTTTTGCGAGAATCATCCACTTGGTTTCTTGTTGGGCTAAAAAATATTCCCGGTATGTGCAATAGTTTTGATATTGGAAAAAGTGCCAGCAATGAAAATGCCAAGAAAATATGCACTAAAAAATGCACTTCTGTTGGCAGATTTGCCCAATCAAAAATCAATAAACCAGAGGCAAAATTCTTGACCATAATAATATCGGTATGGTTGCTGGTGAAGCTCATAACCACGCCGCTGATGCCGATTATCAGCAGCAAAAGCAACATCAAATAATCGGACGGTGCTGAAATATAGCGCACACGCTCAACCGTAATACGCCGCGTAATTAGACCGATTAGCCCAATTACCATAGCGAATGCCGCATATTTGAAAGGCTGAATAAGCAAAAACACTTCTGGCAAATCGCCCGGCCAGAAGTAACGAATGTGGCGAATTAAAACCAATAATAAACCGATATGAAACAGCCAGCCGAATAGCCATGTCCACTTGTTGGACTTGAACAGACTTTCAAACAGCACAACTTCGCGTGCCATACGCATAACCACACCTGTTTGTGTCAATGGAGTTGGTGCGGTTGGAATTTTAAGAGGGACTGGCGTCTGCCAATATTGATAAATTTTCCTTGTCATACCAACAAGAAATATCGCCAAAGACAGATAAAATAAAGCCGTAAAAAAAATACTTACTACAGACATATAATTCTCAAAAAATTCAAAAAATTTGGGAAGCATAGCCTGAGCAAATGCTTCAATTTTAAATATTGTCTACAAAAAAAAGCCGGATAAACAACACTCTAAATTAGGCTACTACAAAACGCATAATCCAAGATTGCGCTGCGATTTATCCTCTATTTTTTGTTGCTAATATTTAAATACAACCAGTTGGTTTTGGCAATCCAGCAAAACGACAGCCTTGCTTACCAGGACCGTATGGGAATAAAGAATATAGGTATTTAGAGTTGCCTTTTTCTTTGCCAAACTGTTTGCCAATTGCTTTGGTTAATACGCGAACCGCTGGTGCTATTTGGTATTCTTCAAAATAATTGCGCAAAAAGTTGATAACATCCCAATGTTCTTCGGACAAATCAATGTCATCGCTTTTTGCCATTTCTACGGCAATTTCTTTGTTCCAATCGCCAAGGTTCACTAAGAAACCCTCTTCATCTACTTCTGCGCCTAAAATATCAGCCATTTTCTACTCCTTTATATATAAAAAAAAATTAAGTCAAACCCACGAAACAGCAGTTCCGTGCTCAACAACCAAATCAACAAAGCCTTCGTAATCAACTAATTTAATGTTGTCGGCAAGCTTTGATGAGATTCCTCTTGCTTCTACATCTCCTTGCAATGCAAACACTCTTCCAGCTGCTGCTAAGTCAGCAAGCAGTGCGGATTTTGTGTGTTTTGCAGCGGAAATGACGCCGTCTTCGATTAGCAAAATAACGCTACTATCATCAATTGTATTTAAACAAGATTGTAGTGAATTGCGTTCAAAAACTGATTTATTTACTGTATGTAGCATAATTTCACTCCTAAAAACTTAAACAAACATCCTGCTCGGACATTAGCTCTTTAAGCTCTGCGTTAGAAACAATCTTGACGCTTGGTTTTTCTGCCCAATCATCGTCTTCATCTTCGTAAACTAAAGGCATTAAATCGTCTGCGCTCAGACCTCGCTCTTTCAAAGATTCTGCGGATACAAAAAGCTGGTTAATGTCGTAATCGCCAAGTGCATGATAGGTTTTAGAGAAGTTTTTCATACCTATGCCGTCAGTATTTTGATCTTTAACGATTTGATAAACTCCGTCATCAATAAACGCCAAAGACACATCTTGCTCAAAAGCCGCAGCAATCAAAACTACTTCTAATGATTCCAACGCATACACCGTGCCGTAAGGGGCTTTGCGGTTTAAATACATAAATTTCTTGGTTGCCATCATTAGTCTCCAAATACTACCAAACGCTCAGACTGAATACCTGCTTCAATCAACTGACCTAAACCAGAAATGCGAAACGCTGGATGAATGTTGTTGCCATCAATGCCGTTTTTGCCTGCTTCAGAAGCATCAATCATACCGCGGCGCAGAGCCGCAGCAATGCAAACCACTAACTCCGGCTCGCCAGCAGCATTTTTAATATCTAATTCTGCCCATTGATTGACAATATTACGGTCATCTTGTGGCGGCACAGTAAAACGAGAGGCATTATTAACGCCGTCATGATAGAAGAACACCCGAAAAATCTCGTGTCCTTTGGCAATCGCAGCTTTGGCAAATTGATAAGCGCTATCAGATGCTTGATGCTGGTATGGGCCTTCATTGATTTGAATAGAAATCTTCATTTTAATATTCCTTACAGGCGAATATAAGCAGAAGAATTCAGCTGATGACGCGTGCCTTTCCAGTCAGAAACATGGAATTTAGTGAACGGCAAACCAGTTTTCTCAAAGAATGCTGGCCAGCCAATACGCTCAACCCATTCGCCAACACGCTCCCAGTCGCGAGCATCACCTTTATAAATTTCCAAAATTTGCTTAACAACAACGCCAACTTCTGGCCATCTTGGCGGATTATTCGGCAGACCTGCTGCGACTAATTTTTGAAATGAAGGCTTAGAGCGTGCATTTGAGTGCTTGCCGCCAATCCAAATAGCTAATTTAGAATGCTCTGGATCGTTGATTTGCATCGGTGGGCAAGGCGGGAAACACGCACCACAACAGATGCATTTTTTCTCGTCAACTTCCAAAGTTGGCTTGCCATTTACCATCGCTGGACGAATCGCCGCAACTGGGCAACGGGCAACAACAGTTGGACGCTCACAAACATTTGCCACTAAATCGTGATTAATTTTTGGCGGCTTGGTGTGTTGGATGTTAATCGCAATATCACCGTGACCACCGCAGTTAATTTGACAACAAGAAGTTGTCATATGCACACGGTTTGGCATTTCTTCTTTTTGGAATTCATCATGCAACTCGTCCATCAAAGCTTTTACTACGCCTGATGCATCAGTGCCAGGAATGTCGCAATGCAACCAGCCTTGTGTGTGTGAAATCATAGAAACGGTAGGGCCTGTGCCGCCAACAGGAAATCCTGCATCTTGCAAAGCTTTAATTAAAGGCTCAACTTTTGCCTCGGCATCAACCATAAATTCAACATTTGAACGAATAGTAAAACGAATGTAACCATCGCCAAATTCATCAGAAATATCTGCTAATTTTTTGATGGTATAAACATCCATTTGTCTTTGCGTGCCACAGCGAACAGTCCAAATTTCTTCGTTGTGTTTTGAAGTGTGGTGTAAAACGCCCGGACGCGGACGATCGTGATAAGCCCATTGGCCGTAGTTGCGGCGCATAGTTGGGTGCATATATTGTATAGGGTCAGGGCAGCCTGATTCGATAGGCATTCTCGGTGCTTCAGCCATAATATTTTCTCCGTGTTATTTAGTTAAATTAAGCGTTTGCTTCGGCTTTGTTTTCAAACCATTTAATGGCTTCTTCGTCCCATTTGTCCATCCTAACATACGACATATAACGAGGTGAATCAACCATATTAGGATTAACTTCTAAGCCAATTCCTTCCATAAAATTAACGATGCCGATGCGCTCAATCATTTCACCTGTGCGCTCGTGCTCTAATGCATTTTCAGCAAAAAAGTCAATCACTTCGCCAGCTAATTCTTCGATAGCTTCGTAATCTTCTGCGGTTTCAAGCTTCATAAATGGAATAATCACCGTGCCGAATAAGTCGCCAATTTTCAGTGTGCGTTTGCCACCCATACAGATAGTTACACCTTTGTCATCGCCAGTTGCTAAAATTGCACCATCTTTTGCGTCTTTGACATATTTGTGCGTTAGCGGGGAGGTTACATTCAAGCAGTGCATACATTTGACGCAGTTTTTGTTGTCAATTGTTAAAGAGGTGTCTGCTTCAACTTTCATACATTGTGTCGGGCAACGAGAGGTGATATTGTCAACCACATAATCCATACCCTTGTCTGCTACCATAGCTTTCCAAGCGTCTTGATTGATTTTAATATCATCTCTCCAAGTGCCGATTGTGGAAAAGTCTGAGCGCTCGATAGAATTCATACAATCGTTAGCACAGCCTGAAACTTTGAATTTCATTTTGTATGGCAACGCCGGACGGTGCATATCGTCAAGGAATGCGTTGACTAATGTGCGCAACGCCGCTTGTTCGTTAGTGTTTGACATTTCGCAACGCGCCGCTCCAACACAAGACATACCAGTTCGCACTGCTGGACCAGCACCGCCCATATCAAAGCCAATTTCGTTTAGCTCGTTGAAAATTGTTTGTGTGGTTTCTTCGGTAGCGCCTTGGAACATAATGTCGCCTGATTGGCCGTGGAATGCGATTAAGCCAGAACCGCCGTTGTCAGTGAAAGTGTCGCACAAGTTTCTAAGTAAATCAGAAGTGTAGTGCATACCTGCTGGTGGTTGGATTCTCAGAGTATGAAACTCGCCCGCATCTTTAAATTTAAAATCGCCGTTTTCGTCTTTAAGCTCGTTAAAACGCGGAATAACGCCGCCGCCATAACCAATAACGCCAACAGTGCCGCCTTTCCAATAACCTTTTTTGGTTACATAAGATGTCTCTAATGTTGCTAAAACATCGCGAACCATACTTGCGCCTTTGTGGTCATCCTGCGCTAAACGCTTCAAACCTGTTACAAACGAAGGCCAAGGACCATTTTCCAACTCATCAAGGTTGGGAGTGTTATATAACTCTTTTGCCATTTTATCTCTCCAATAATTTTAATAAATTTCCAATCCAATAGACAGGAAACATGAACAGCGATAATTATACGCAAATGTAGAAAAATACCAAATTTATTAACATTTTATTAGTGATATTTAGGACTACCCCTTAGGGGGTATATGGCAATAAAAATTGCAGTTATTTTTGCAAAATCAAGGCGCTGATGATAAAGCCTAAACCTGTTAATATAGGAGCAATAATGTCATTAGAGATGCCGACAAAAATCAAGCTGATTGCAATCAATAGCAACAATATTAGTAAATATTTCATCTTAGATATTCATCCACTTTAACAGCAACGCCGCGGCCTTCGTTGATTGCCCAAACTACCAGAGACTGCCCACGGCGACAGTCCCCAGCACTGAAAATCCCAGCTTTTGATGTGGCATATTCGCCATAATCAGCCTTATAATTGCCACGCTGGTCAAGCTCAATATCAGCATCAGTGCTCAAATAATGCTCTGGGGCAACAAAACCCATTGATAAAAGCACCAACTGCGCATCCCAAGTTTTTTCGCTGCCAGCTATTTCACACAATTTTCCGTCTTTAAAATCAACATTTATGGTGTTTATACCGCTAACTTTGCCGTTTTCATCTTGGGCAAATGATTTGGTCATTAACTGATATTGCCTCGGGTCGGCGGCAAATACTTCCGTTGCCTCCGCATGCCCATAATCCACCCGATAAATCAGCGGCCATTGTGGCCAAGGATTGTTTTCGGCGCGCGATTCTGGTGGCTTGCCCAACAGCTCAAAATTCACAATTGACTTAGCACCTTGCCTCAAAGCCGTGCCGATACAGTCTGTGCCAGTATCGCCGCCGCCAATCACAATCACATCTTTACCTTTAGCCGACAATTCTGAACCATCTGCATTTCCAGTGTCCAACAGGCTTTTGGTGTTTTTAGTCAAATATTCCATTGCCAAATGCACCCCAATTGCACTCCGATTATCCACTGGCAAATCACGAGCATTAGTGCTGCCGATGGTCAAAATTAAAGCATCAAAATCTTGCTGCAATTTCTTAACACTAATATCTTTACCGACATCAACATTAGTGCTAAATTCAATGCCCGATTGCCTCAGCAAATTCACTCGGCGATCAACCACATTTTTGCCTAATTTCATACTCGGAATGCCATACATCAGCAGCCCACCAATGCGATCAGCTCGCTCAAAAACGCAAACACTATGCCCCAATTTATTCAGCTCTTCTGCCGCCGCTAAACCAGCAGGGCCTGAGCCGATAATGGCAACTTTTTTACCGCTGCGTTGCAAAACGGTATGCGCCTTAATCCAGCCCTCATCAAAGCCGCGATCAACAATTGCTTGCTCAATATTTTTAATCGTTACTGCCGGATTATTTAGCCCCAAAACGCACGAGCCTTCGCAAGGCGCTGGACAAACTCTGCCAGTAAATTCTGGAAAATTATTGGTTTTATGCAAGCGTTCAAGCGCCTCTTGCCACTTGTTTTTATACACCAAATCGTTCCATTCTGGAATCAGATTATCAACCGGACAGCCGTCATTTGATTGGCAAAATGGCACGCCGCAATCCATACATCTGGCGCCTTGATTTTGCAGCTCGGCAACATTATGCTTGTCGGCAAAAATCTCACCATAGTCTTTAATGCGCGATTTTATTGGGCGATATGCTACAATTTTTCTGTCAAATTCCAAAAAACCGGTTATTTTTCCCATAACTAAATTTTATCTAAAATCTTAAAAGCCGATAATTATGCCATAAATTTGCCTTGTTTAACAATCATAATGACTGTATAATTGCCCTTTTTTAGAAATTTGAACGAAAGGAAAACCGGCATGAACATAATTGACCAAATTGAAAATGAGCAGCTAAAATCAGACATTCCAAAGTTTTCATCGGGCGATAGTGTTGTTGTGCAAGTAAAAGTGCGCGAAGGCGACCGCGAGAGATTGCAGGCATTTGAAGGCGTTGTGATTGCGAAGAAAAATCGTGGTATCGGCTCGGCTTTCACCGTGCGCAAAATCTCTCATGGAGAAGGCGTTGAGCGCGTTTTTCAAACCCATTCAAAAATGATTGACTCCATAAAAGTCAAGCGCCGTGGCAAAGTTCGCCAAGCAAAGCTTTATTATTTGCGCAACCTAACTGGCAAAAAAGCCAGAATTAAAGAAAAATTGGTAAAAAAATAAATCCTTATTAATTAAAAAAATACTGGTTATATGCCAGTATTTTTTTTGGCTAAAATAAGCCTGATTATGCAAAAAAATTCAGCGCTTATTGACAAATTCCTTGACCACTATTGGCTCTCATCTGGTGCCAGCGCCAACACTTTGGCAGCTTATCGCTCCGACCTTAAACTTTTTTCCAACTGGTTAGGAGGTTGTCTAAAAGAGATTGATGAAAGTGCAATTAACGATTATTTTCAGCACAAAAAACTCAGCCCTGCCAGCCAAGCCCGCGTTTTAACTTGCTTGCGCTCGTTTTATCAATATTTAGTTGAGGGCAAAATTCTGTCCTCAAATCCAACCGAAAAACTAAAACACCCAAAACAAGCGCAAAAACTGCCAGTTTTTTTGAACATCAGCGAGGTTGAAATGCTGCTGGAAGCACCTGATAAAAAAACCATTTTTGGGATGCGCGACCGAGCAATGTTGGAGCTGCTTTATTCTTGCGGATTACGGGTTTCCGAGTTAATTGGCTTAGAATATCAAAACCTCAATTTGAACGAAGAATACATCCGCATCCACGGCAAAGGCAACAAAGAGCGTATGCTGCCGATGGGCGAAGTGGCAATGGATTACCTATCAATTTACGCCAAAAAATCCCGCCCCTTGCTGCTAAAAAATGGACAAACTGATGCTTATTTTCTCAGCAATCGCGGCGCAAAAATGAGCCGGCAAAACTTCTTCTACATCATCAAAGCCTACGCCCTAAAAGCCAACATCGACAAGCCACTTTCCCCTCATAGCCTACGCCACGCCTTTGCCACCCACCTCGTGCAAAAAGGCGCAGACCTTCGCAGCGTGCAACTAATGCTCGGCCACAGCGACATCAGCACCACCCAAATCTACACCCACATCCAAAACACCCAACTAAAATCCCAACACCAAAAGCATCATCCTCGTGGTTGATTGGTTTTTTTTTACTCGTTACCAAAATTCTACTTGGAGTGCATAAGTTTTATATACAAGAAATAAGGGGCGCTACCCTTATTTGATGGGCTCGGTGGCAATTTTGTATTCTTTGAGCTCTTTATTGCTCATAATGTGGATTTCATCGCTGCTTGCCGCATTGATGGTGTA
>VSKZ01000150.1 GCA_008364125.1 Candidatus Thioglobus sp.
ATTTACTCTTTGAGCGCTGGCGATACAAACGCATTTACTATTGACCCAACTACTGGCGTAATCACTGCTAATGCTGAATTTGATTTTGAAGCTCCAATTGACGCTGGCACTGATAATATTTACAACCTAAGTATTACTGTCATTGATGATGACAATAATACAAACAGCGTAAATGTGATTATCACGGTTGAAAATGTCTCTGAAAACACCCTCACCATTGCCGAGCAAAACTTATCAATCGCAGAAAATGTTGCTATTGGCACTACTGTCGGCACAGTGGCAACAACTGGCGATATAACAGCCTTTGAAATCACCGCTGGCGATACCACTACATTTGCCATTGATAATACTGGAATAATTACAACTATTGCTGAACTTGATTATGAAGCCACCCAAACTTATGTGCTATCCGTCAAAATTAGCGGCGCTGATACCGCTGATGCATTTAAAACTGCCCAAATTACCATTAATGTTGCCAATGTTGATAATGAATTTTTCTTTAACGGCGTTAGATATTTCTCGGTTACAAATGCTACAACTAACAGAACTTGGTTAGATAGAAACCTCGGCGCTAGCCAAGTTGCCACCAGTTCTGATGATGTAGCTGCTTTTGGTGGTTTATATCAATTTGGCAGACCAGCAGATGGACATCAGTTGAGAAACTCAGACGACACGGCTACTAAGACTGACAGCATTACCCCTAATAACGCACTTTTCTTTCAAAGAAATGAGGACTGGACAACTGCTGATAGCGATTATAGTTTGCGCTTAGCTGCTTGGAGCAGTATTGATGGTAGCGGAATTTGCCCAGTTGGTTATAGAGTGCCGACAGGTGCTGAGTTATTAGCTGAGAGAGCCTCTTGGTCAGGCAATAATAACGCCGGTGCTTTTGCTTCAAATCTTAAATTGCCAGCTGCTGCGCAAAGAAAGCAAGGTGGTATTCAGAATAGTGACGATGGTTTCTATTGGGCTAACAATCTTAATAGTTCTGGTGATGTTCAGCGTATGACCATTAGTAGAGGTCTATTCGGAAGACCTGCGGGAAGTGGATTTTCGGTGCGCTGTATTCTAAATGAGGGTTCTACATCTGTGCCTATGCCAGTTGCTCCGCTAACTATTACTGACCAAACCAGCGAAATTGTAGAAAATTCCGCTAATGGCACTGCT
>VSKZ01000151.1 GCA_008364125.1 Candidatus Thioglobus sp.
CAGTTGCATTGGTTAAGGTCTTTTTTGTCATAATATTGCTCCTTGGTTTAAATTAGTTGCCATCTTACACAGTCTTAATAATTAAGTAAAATGAATAATATTGGTTATAATGATTGATAAAAACGATTATTGATATGGCAACTCCATCTATTAAAAACCTAAAATATTTATTGGCACTCAAACAGCATTTGCATTTTTCCAAAGCGGCAAATACCTGTTTTGTCAGCCAATCAACTTTGAGCGCAGGCATCAGCAAATTAGAACAAGACTTAAATATCAAATTAGTTGCAAGGACAAATAAATCAGTTTTGTTCACAGCTGTGGGCGAAGAAGTGGTGAAATATGCACAAAAAGTCATATTTTCAATGCAAGATTTAGTGGCAATTGCGAATGCAAACTTTTTAGAATCCACTATTAAAATTGGCGTTATACCAACTATTTCAGCCTATTTACTGCCAAAATTTGTTGCTAAAATCAAAAAAAAATATCCCAAACTTAAACTGATTATTATTGAAGACACCAGCCAAAATCTTTTATTAAAAGTCAAGCAATTAAAGTTGGATTTTGCAATTTTTGCTTTTCCATTTGAGCAGCACAAAAACATTGTTCAAGCGCCAATTTTTCAAGACGATTTGTATTTGGTCAAACATCAAAATACGCAAAATGATGATTTATTATTATTGGAACAGGGGCATTGTTTGCGGGGGCATATTTTGGATAATATAAATATTAACAAAAGCAAAATTTCAAAATATGCTTGTTCTAGTTTAGAGACTTTAACGACTATGATTGATATGGAAATTGGTATGAGTTTTTTGCCAAAAATTGCTATAGATAGCGGAATTTTGGATAAATATCCAACTTTGGTTATTGACAAAAATTACAAAAAATTAGCGCGTGAAATTGGCATTATTTACCGTAAAAACAACCCAAACCAAGCTGATATTTTGGCGTTGAGTTTATTGCTATCAGCATAGCGCAAACTTTCTTAAATTTACAATCCTGCTTTGAGGCTTGCCACGATAAATTTATCTAAATCGCCATCCAAAACAGCACCGGTATTTGAGCTTTCAACGCCGGTGCGCAAGTCTTTGATGCGAGATTGATCTAGCACATACGAGCGGATTTGATGTCCCCAGCCGATGTCGGATTTGCTGTCTTCCA
>VSKZ01000152.1 GCA_008364125.1 Candidatus Thioglobus sp.
ACTAGTTATCAGGGTTGAATTGATAAAGGGTCTAATAAAGCAAATTTAGAGCTTTGAATGGGTACTTGATAATGTTGATTAGGCTGCTTTCTTAGGAGAGCCTTTAAGCAACTGAGCTGCAAAGTCGTTGACTTCTTGTTCAGTAGCAGTGAACGAATAGGCAGTGATTGGAAGCTTCTTTAGAGCATCTACGAAAGAGTCTAGTTCAGCTGCAGCCTTTAATCGATTGTTGTCTTCAGTCTCATCTTGAGAGTAGAAGTAGTCCTTAATGTTATTAAGAAACCCAAGGTTAATCTTCTTACCATTAGCTAGAGTACCAACCAATCTAGCATTTAAGCTAAGATCTATAGGCTGTAGTCTTCCAGTAAGAGTATTACGAGTTTCTTCCTCACTATAAGGAACTGCTATGAATTCAGCTGTCTGAATTAGATTCATCACCATTTCAGGTTTAGAAGCTACTCGGATAGCTTGCTTTAAGGTAGCCAAAGTAATGTTCAATGAACAGAATTTACCGTTCAAATTAATTACTGGGTTACCGCCTACTTCTTGACCTGCGTTACGAGGTTTTCTTTTTATTTCCATTGTATCCATGATATATCTCCGTGAAATTAGGGCTAGTTAAGGTATAGATTGCAGTTTGCCCTTAAAGACTGCAAAAACCTATATTATTTAAAGTTATCCAAAGATACCTGAGCACTCATCTTATCCCAATCTTCTTGGCTAATGTCATAAGTATCCTTAATGGCATTAACTCGTAGATTGTTACGAATGATATTCTCCAGCATATCAGTCTGTGTATCGTGAATAGCACTGGTCAGGTTCATATGAGCCAGAGTATTGAGTTCTCCAGTTAGACCTACAGTATCTCCAAGAATTTTAGTACTTTTTACTACTATCTCAGATAAGCCTACTGCTGCGTCAGCTGATGCACCTAATACTCGACCTATAGCTGTTCTAGGCTGTCTTTGGTTCATATTCATAAGGTCTTCAGCTGTAACAACCTTAGTCTTACTTACTTCTTTTTTCTTTGTTGCCATGATATTACTCCTACATAGTTATTAATAACAATCCAGACCATTCCGAATTGCATTAAACCAAACGCAGTGCTAAGAGACATTGTGGTCTCTCTGGTAGATAATAAC
>VSKZ01000153.1 GCA_008364125.1 Candidatus Thioglobus sp.
ACTTCTTTGGTAACATCAACATTGTATTCGGTTGGCTCGCCAGTGGTTTCTAACACGATGCCGACAAGATCGTCATTATTGGCATTTTCTGCAACTTCGCGGGTTTGGTCAGCAATGGTTAGGGTGTTTTCAAAGACATTGGTAATAGTGATAATCACATTTGCGCTGTCTGTGTTATCGTCATCATCGGTGGCAGTGATGGTTAGGTTGTAAATATTATCAGCGCCATCGTCAGTTGGATTTTCATGATCAAATGCAGCATTAGCAGTGATTGCGCCAGTAGTTGTGTCAATGGTAAATAAACTTTCGTCAGCACCGCTCAAAGAGTAAGTAATAGTGCCGATTGGAGTTTCGCCAGTTAAAGTTGGAGCAACGCTGATAAAGATGATGTTTTCTGCGATGGTGCTGTCAGCAATGCCAGTGATGGTGAAATTGGCGCTTTCAATAACATCACCAACGGTTACGGTGATTGGTTGATTTTTTGCGCCGTTGGTGTCAGTTCCAATTATGGTTAGTTTGTAAATGTTGTCAGTGTTGGTATCAGTTGGGTTTTCATAGTCAAAGGCAACAGTAGAAGTAATTACGCCAGTAGCTGAATCAATAGTAAATTTAGCCGCATCATTGCCAGCTTTCAGACTCCAAGTAATGTCGCCAACAGTAGTGCCGGCTGTTGTTGCTGTGGCACTAAATGCGGTGTTTTCAGGGATGCTGGCGCTGGCATCATTGATGGTGAAGTCTGCTGTTACCTGAGTTATGGTAATGGTTATTTGTTTATTGGCAGTGCTAGCTTCAGAGTCAGTGGCAGTTATGGTTAAGTTGTAAACATTATCAGTGCCAGTGTCAGTTGGATTTTCAAAATCAAAAACTGTAGCAGGAAGAGAAGTAACTGTGCCATCTACATCAATAGTAAATAAACTTGCTTCAGTGCCAGTCAAAGCCCAAGTAACTGCGCCGATTGCGCCATCACTTAGAACTGGATTTGCGCTGAATGTAGTGCCTTCAGGGGTAAGAGTGTCGTTAATTCCGCTGATGGTTAAGCCGGTAACAGGTGAGTATTTTTCTAAGGATACAAAAACTGAGTTGTATCATTTTATTGGCA
>VSKZ01000154.1 GCA_008364125.1 Candidatus Thioglobus sp.
ATATCGCGGATTTTCCCGATAGTGTCTTTGTCTTCTGCTTGTGTTAATAAAAATGCAGCATTTACTTTAGCAAGGTATTTTTCTTCATCAAAGATTATGCCAGCAGCAATGTAAGTTTCAATTGCTAAGGTAGCGGCGTCGGCAGTTCTGATTGTGTTAACGGCATCGGTAATGATGGTAATACTACTTTGAACCGTTGCGGCGACAGTGGCTATGTTGGTTTTAACTTCTTGACGGGCATCGTCTGAGTCTTTAAGGGTGTTAAGTGCGTCTTTAACAGTTTTAGTAATATCTTTATTTTCTACTAATTCGTTAATAATATTGCCTGTGATCTTGTTGGGGGCGTTCGCATCAATCTGCGAAACGGCAGCCAAGGCAACAGCAAGTTTGCCTTCATCGTTATCTCCTGCTGCATTTGCTGCCTCCATTACATCAGTTGGCTCGGTTCCGACAATATCAACACCTTCAATACCAAAATCGGAAGCAACTTCGGTATTTTTATCATCAATACTTTCTTTTAATGTGTTAAATTCTGAATCAGTTAAAATGCCAGCGTTTTCGTTTGCTGCGGTAGCAGGAGAAGCGCCTGTCCTTTGGTAAGCAATTTCAGAAAGTGCGTTAGCATATAATTCTAGTGCGCCGCCTTTATAGATTGTGGCAGCTCGCATAGTTGGGGCATTTTTATTATCATCTGTAGTGGCTTCATCCTTATAATCTCCGCCATAACAAGCAACAACAACTAAGCCCTTTTTTAAAGTTAAAAGAGTGCTGATTGTGCCGTTTTTAGTTTTTAAGTCTTTTTTAACAACTTTATTATTATTGGTAATGCTACAAGTTGCGTCTTCAACTGCGCCTTTAAATGCGCCGACTGTTATTATGTCGCCGTTGTTATTTTCTTTTTCAACTCTGATTACATTGCTTCTTTCTACCCATTTAAGCTCGCTAAGTTGCATTTTGCTGGAACTTTTGAAGGGTTTGTCATCTACGATAAAATTGGTGAGTTTGTCGTTTTCAACTGGCAATAAAACGCTTAAACGAGCATAGGTTGATCTGTCAGAATTATTATTTTTTGAGCTGCCGACTT
>VSKZ01000155.1 GCA_008364125.1 Candidatus Thioglobus sp.
GCTATCGCCCTCGGTGATGCTAAATGCTGTTGGCTCGCCAGTGGTTTCTAACACGATGCCGACAAGATCGTCATTATTGGCATTTTCTGCAACTTCGCGGATTTGATCCTCAATAGTTAGTGGAGTAATTGGCTCAGTAACATTGATAGTGATTTCGGCAGTAGTAGCGGCATCATCACCAGTAACTTCCACTGTTAAAGTAGTATCGCCAGCGGTTAGAGCTACTAAAGCGGTGATTGTTCCAAATTCGTCAATGGCAAAGTTATTGTCTTCATTGCCAGCAGTAATGCTAAATCCTGTTGCTGCTGTGTCGCCAGCAACTTCAGTAACTAGGACAGTGCCAACGACTGCATCAACTGCATTGCCAGTTTCTATGCTGAAGCTTTGGTTTTCAGCGGTGAAATCAAAGACATTGGTAATATTGATGAGGATGCCTGCCTCTATTTCCTCTGCATCATCGCCAGTGCCTTTGGTGGCTTTAATTGTTATAGTGTAGCTGCTAATAGTTTCAAAATCAAAAGAGATATTAGCGGTTATTGCTCCAGTATTATCAATCTCAAAGATATTGTCGCCATCTGTATTATAAATATAGCTACCCCCTCCTGATTCAGTAATGTGAACGATGTTAAATGCAGTTGGTTCGCCAGTGGTTGCTACTGTGCCAACAACGAAACCAACAGCATTGTTTTCTGCCGCTTCAAACCTTTGGGCAATCTCATTATCAGTATCGGTATCAAAATCATAATTGTCAATAATAGTTAGCGGAGTAGCTGGCGGAGTAACTGGCGGAGTAGCTGCCTCAGTAATATTAATAGTGATTTCGGCAGTTACACTATCAGCGCCAACTTTGCTGATTTGCACGGTTAGTGTGTGAATCGGAGTGGTTGCAAAATCAAGAGCGCCAATAACAGTGATTTGTCCAGAGTTGTCAATGGCAAATATAGTGCTATCGCCAGTTATGCTAAATGCTGTTGGTTTGCCAGTGGCAACGAGCGGAGTGCCGATAGCAGTGCCAGTAGTAGCATCTTCTGCAATTTCAAAGGTTTGCTCATTAATAGTTAGTGGAGTAACTGGGGCGGCTT
>VSKZ01000156.1 GCA_008364125.1 Candidatus Thioglobus sp.
GTAATTATGACAGTGCCAACGACTGCATCAACTGCATTGCCAGTTTCTATGCTGAAGCTTTGGTTTTCAGCGGCAAGGTCAAAGACATTGGTAATAGTGATGATGATGCCTGCCTCTATTTCATTACTACCTTTGGTGGCTTTGATTGTTAGAGTGTAGCTGGTAATAGTTTCAAAATCAAAAGAGATATTAGCGGTTATTGCTCCAGCATTATCAATATCAAAGCGATTGCCCCTATTTGCATTATAATCAGAGCTAGCCCCTCCTGATTCAGTAATGTGAACGATGCTAAATCCTGTTGGGTCGCCAGTGGTTGCTACTGTGCCAACAACGAAACCAACAGCATTGTTTTCTGCCGCAATAAAATTTTGGGTAATCTCATTATCGGTATCGGTATCACTATCATAATCGTCAACAATAGTTAGTGGAGCAACTGGTGGGGCGGTTGGGGCGGCTGTATCAGCAGGCGTAGGATCAGAACCCTCATTTAGAATACAGCGAATCGCTATTGCATTTGACCATGGGGCTGTTATTAGACCGCCAGTGGCAACACGCTTCTTATCGTTATCGCTACTCCAATAGGAAACAAAACTGCTAGTATGAATACCTGCGGATCTACGAAGTCTAGCAGATGGCACCTTAAGAGTTGAAGCAAAAGCATTTCCTGCCCAAGAATCTTTCTCAGCAACTAACTCAGCACTTGTCGGCACTCTATAACCAATTGGGCAAATGCCGCTGCCATCAATACTGCTCCAAGCAGCCGAGCGCAAAGCGCCATCTTCATCAGCAGTTGTCCAGTCGGCTGAAGAGCTAACGAAAGCATTACTATTAGAGGTAATGCTGTCAGCCAGAGTATCTGTGGAGGTTGAGGTTCTCAACTGATGTCCATCTGCTAATCTGCCCCATTGATATAAATCACCAAAACCAGCTGCATCAGTAGAGCTGGTGGCAACTTGGCTAGCGCCGAGGTTTCTATCTAACCAAGTTCTGCCAGTTGTAGCATTTGTAACTGAGGAATATGTTACGGTCAACTGGAACGGCGAGGATTTTGTAGTCTTGCCCCG
>VSKZ01000157.1 GCA_008364125.1 Candidatus Thioglobus sp.
AATTGATGATACTTAACCCATGCAAACTGCCATTGCAAACTTCATCATTACCGTTACTGATGTTGATGGAAATTAATTCACCTTTAAACACAAGCCGCCTTAGCTGAGGCAATGATGCAGTTGCAAATGATTAGCAAAATGCGCGGCAAAAAGCTTTAATCTATTCCCCAACTTTTTACTACTTTATTTTTTCTATATTTAAAGCTTTTTTGGTATATTTTTTAACTTAGCTTATCTTCCAAAAAGTCGTTTTTCTTGCTGATGTGGTCAATTTCTTGCAGGGTTTTTAACAATTCGCGCATTTTGTCAATCGGAATCATATTTGCGCCATCGCTCAGGGCTTGATTTGGATTTGGATGGGTTTCCATAAAAAATCCTGACACTCCAACTCCGGCGGCAGCCCTTGCTAAAACTGGCACCATTTCTCTTTGTCCGCCAGAAGTGTTGCCTTGCCCACCCGGCTGCTGCACGGAATGCGTTGCGTCAAAAACAATCGGCACCCCAATTGTGCGCATACTTGAAAGTCCGCGCATATCGGAAATCAAGGTATTGTAGCCAAAAGAAGTGCCACGGTCGCAAATGGTGATGGTTTTATTGCCAGTTTCAAAGGCTTTATCAACCACATTTTGCATATCCCACGGCGCTTGGAATTGGCCTTTTTTGATGTTAACGGGAATGCCTTGCTTGCAAACATTTTGAATAAAATTGGTTTGGCGCACCAAAAATGCCGGCGTTTGCATCATATCAACCACGCTGGCAACTTCATCAAGCGGCGTATCTTCGTGCACATCGGTAAGCACTTTGCAGCCAATTTCGTCTTTGATTTTTTGCAAAATCCGCAAACCTTCGTCAATTCCCAAGCCTCTAAAACTGTCGCTACTGGTGCGATTTGCTTTGTCGTAAGATGATTTGTAAATAAAATTTATGCCTAATTCATCGGTGATTTTTTGTAAATAAGCGGCAGTTTCCAGCGCTAAAGACTCGGATTCAATCACACAAGGGCCGGCGATGAGAAAAAATGGCTGCTCGATACCTGCTTCAAAATCTAATAA
>VSKZ01000158.1 GCA_008364125.1 Candidatus Thioglobus sp.
CCATACCAATATAAGTGTGCATCCCAATCATAAAATTTCTCATTGCCAGTGCCAGTGAGACTCACGGTTGTTGGGTCGCCAGTGATTGTCAGAGCGCCAACTTCGACACCAGCAACATTATTTTCATTTGTAGAAAAAGTTGCGGCTGCAATAGTTAGTGGAGCAACTGGAGCGCTTTCATCAACATCAGTAATGCTAACGGTGAAATCTGCACTGGCAGTTTGCGCTGTGGTGGCACTATCAGTGGCAGTAATGGTTAGGCTATAAATATTATCAGCGCCATCGTCAGTTGGAATTTCAAAATCAAAGACTGTGGTAGAGCTAACTATTCCAGTGGCTGGGTCAATAGTAAACAAATCTACATCAGCGCCAGTCAAAGTGTAAATAACTGCGCCGAATCCATTATCGCCAGTGAAGTCTGGGGCAGTGCTGGCAAAGATGGTGTTTTCTTCAGCTTCTTCGTCAGTGGCAGTTATGCTGAATGGCGCATCAGTAATAGTAATGGTGAAGTCTGCGGTGGCAGTTTGCGCTGTGGTCGCACTATCAGTGGCAGTTATGGTTAGGCTATAAATATTATCAGCGCCATCGTCAGTTGGAGTTTCAAAGTCAAATTCAACATTAGAAATTATTACGCCAGTAGTTGGGTCAATAACAAATAAATCTGCATCAGCGCCAGTCAAAGCGTAAGTAACTACGCCGACTCTATCATCGCCAGTGAAGTCTGGGGCAGTGCTGGCAAAGATGGCGTTTTCTGCAATGGTGCTGTCAGTGGCAGTTATGCTGAATGACACATCGGTAATGCTAACGGTGAAGTCTGCGGTGGCAGTTTGCACTGTGGTCGCACTATCAGAGGCAGTAATTGTTAGGCTATAAATATTATCAGCGCCATCGTCAGTTGGAGTGTCAAAGTCAAAGACTGCGAGAGAAGTAACTATGCCAGTGTCTGCATCAATAACAAATAAACCTGCATCAGCGCCAGTCAAAGCGTAAGTAACTGCGCCGACTCTATCATCGCCATCTAAGGCTGGGGCAGT
>VSKZ01000159.1 GCA_008364125.1 Candidatus Thioglobus sp.
AAAGTCGCACTTGACTTTAACGAGGCAAGCGGCGCTGACAACTCCAATCAGCTTACAATCACTGCCACTGACTCTGAAAGTAACGCTGGCAGTGTCACAATCACTATTACCATTACTGATGTTGTTGAAAACGCTGATTTTAGCATCACTAGCATTGATGACGACACCGTCAAAGAAAACGCCTTATTCACCAGTGCAACCCCAACTTTAACTGGCGAAACTCCAATCGGCACTATTATTTACTCTTTGACTGGCGCTGACGCAACTAAATTTACTATTGATCCAACTACTGGCGTAATCACTGCTAATGCTGCATTTGATTATGAAACTCCAGCCAGCGTTGCCACCAGCAATGTTTATAGCCTAATAATAACTGCCACCGATGCTGACCAGAACAGTGATACCGTAAACTTCACCGTTACCGTTACTGATGAAATAGAAACTGCAACTTTTACCATTGACACAATTACCCCTACAGAAACGCAAGAGGGCAACAGCTTTACCAGCGGCACTCCGAAGCTGTCTGGTGAAGCGCCAATCGGGGTGGTTATCTGGTCTTTGAGCGGCACTGACTCAGCTGAATTTACCATTGACCCTGCAACTGGCGTGGTCTCATCTCTTGCCGCACTTGAGTTTGACGAGACAATCGGCGCTGACAACAGTTATCAACTGACAATCACTGCCACCGATGCCGACCAAAACAACGACAGTGCAGAATTGCCACTGAGTGTGATTGACACAGATGCACTATTCCAAATCAGTGGAATTGAAGCCAATACAGATGTGCCTGAAAACACCTCATTTAGCGCAACAGCAACAGCAACTGACACTGTTCGTGGCACAATTGTTTGGTCAATAAAAGGTGTTGATTCGTCCACATTTACCATCGCAGAAAACAGCGGGGTAATCACCTCCAACGCCACCTTTGACTTTGAAAATCCAACTGATAACGGCAGTGATAACAGCTACAACATAACCATAGTCGGCACCGATGATAACGGCGCCGAGCGCGTGCAGGTATTGGCGGCAT
>VSKZ01000015.1 GCA_008364125.1 Candidatus Thioglobus sp.
GCCACAACTTCAACGCCGAATTTTTGCAGCGACTCGGTGTCATTTTTGTATAATTTTAGTCGTTCTAAAATCCATTTTGGAATTTCTGCGCCGCACATATTTGAAAATTTAAGCAGCTGTGTGTGGTTGGTAATCGGCATAATTCCGGGGGTTATATTGACATCAACTCCGAGTTTTTGCGCTTCGTCCACAAATCTAAAATAGCCATCAGCATTATAAAAATATTGCGTAATTGCACTATCAGCGCCGGCTTTGACTTTGTTTGCAAAATGTTGCAAATCGGTTTGTGCATTTTTTGCTTGCGGATGCACTTCTGGATATGCTGCGACTTCGATATGAAAATGGTCGCCATATTGATTTTTGATAAATTCTACCAATTCATTAGCATAATGAAAATCGCCAATATCACTCATCCCCGATGGCACATCGCCTCTGATAGCCACAATGCGTTTGATATTAGCGGCTTTATATTTGTCAAGTAGCGTAATAATTGCACTTTTTTCTGAGCCGATGCAAGATAAATGCGGCACTGCGCTAACAGGGTCGTTTGCTTGAATATCCAAAACCGTTTTCAGCGTTTCTTCTTGCGTTGTGCCACCTGCGCCAAAAGTAACCGAAAAATATTCTGGCTGAATAAGGCTCAATTGTTGCCTGGCTTGCGCTAAAGTTTGCTTGCTATTTTCACTTCGAGGTGGAAAAAACTCAAAACTTACTTTCATTTGCTTCTAATATTAGTTTGAAATTAGGCTAATTATAGCGTATTTATCTAATCTTAAAGCCTTTTGTATCTGCTATAAAATGGGGTAAAATAATCTTTTTTTTACTTATTAAGGTCGTTAGAAATTATGTCAAAAAGTGATTATATTGAGCTGGAAGGGGTGGTTAAAGAGAAGTTACCAAATACTACTTTTACTGTTGAGCTGGAAAATGGACACAGCGTTCTGGCGCATATTTCTGGCAAAATACGCAAGCACTATATTCGCATTTTGCCGGGCGATAAGGTTACAGTTGAAATGACCCCTTACGATCTGACTAAGGGTAGAATTACTTTTAGACACAAGTAGAAAATATTGCCGATGTGGTGGAATTGGTAGACACGCTGGATTCAAAATCCAGTTCCGCAAGGAGTGACGGTTCGACCCCGTCCATCGGTACCAAATTTAATAAAAATGAGCAATATGGAACAAGCAAATTTAATAACTGAGGCGCTAAACCTGACCTTTTTTGGGATGGGATTTGTGTTTTTGTTTTTGACTTTATTGGTGTTGGTAACCAAGTTGATGTCTGTTATTGTGCAAAAAACAAACACACAAAAGCCAGCTGAAATCAATGGTATGGACGATGAAATAGACGAAGAAACCAAGTTTGTCATCGAAGAAGCAATCAAAATACACAGAGGGGCGTAAATGCTTGATTTTCTGAAAAACATCATTCGTAATCCCAGCTCAGAAGAAAACTGCAAAAAAGTGGAAATCACCGAGCTGGTTTTTCGTGATGCACACCAATCCCTGCTGGCAACCAGAATGCGCATCGATGATATGCTGCCAATCGCCGACAAGCTTGATAAAATCGGCTATTGGTCGATAGAATCTTGGGGCGGGGCAACTTTTGATTCTTGCATCCGCTATCTGGGTGAAGACCCTTGGGATCGCATTCGCGAAATCAAAGCCGTGATGCCAAACACCCCACAGCAAATGTTGCTTAGAGGGCAAAACCTGCTTGGCTATCGTCATTATAGCGATGATGTAGTGCGTAAATTTATCCAGCGCTGCGCCGAAAATGGCATCAGTGTGTTTCGTATATTTGATGCGATGAACGATATGCGCAACCTCAAAACTGCCGTTGAACAAACAGTCAAACTCGGTCAACATGCCCAAGGAACGCTATCCTACACTGTCAGCCCCGTGCATACCACCCAGACTTGGATTGATATGGCAAAATCCATTGAAGATATGGGCGCGCATTCTTTATGTATCAAAGATATGGCAGGTTTGTTGCACCCTTATGATGCTTATGATTTGGTCAAAAAACTCAAAGCAACAGTTGATATTCCCATCCAATTGCATGCCCATGCAACCACCGGATTATCAACAGCCTCAATCGTTAAAGCTGTTGAAGCCGGCATCGATAGAGTGGACACCGCAATCGGCTCAATGAGTATGACTTACGGGCATTCAGCCACCAATTCAGTAGTCTCTATTTTAGAAAATAGCCCCAGAAAAACCGGCTTAGATTTGGCAAAATTGGAAGAAATTGATGCTTATTTTCGCCCCATTCGCGCCAAATATTCGCAATACGAAGGCTCATTAAAAGGTGTAGATTCAAGGATTTTGCTCTCGCAAGTGCCGGGCGGTATGCTGACCAATATGGAAAGTCAATTGCAAGAGCAAAATGCGCTGGGCAAAATGGACGAGGTAATGGCTGAAATTCCGCGAGTACGCAAGGATTTGGGCTATATTCCATTAGTAACTCCAACTTCACAAATCGTTGGCACTCAATCAGTTTTAAATGTGCTTACCGGCGAGCGTTACAAGACTATCACCAAAGAATCTGCCGGCATCCTCAAAGGCGAATATGGCGCAACTCCGGCACCTGTTGACAAAGGTTTGCAAGCCAAAGTTTTGGACGGAGGCGAGGCAATTACCTGCCGTCCAGCAGACAATATTGCCCCAGAAATGCACATCCTTGAACAAGAATTTGACAAAATAGTTGCCGATAAAAACCTCAACATTGCCAACGATAAAATTGACGATTTGCTGACTTATGCTTTGTTTCCGCAGGTGGGGATTAGTTTTATAGAAAATCGCAATAATCCCGATTTTTTTGAGCCAGCGCCGCAAGAAGCCGGCGCAAATTCTGTTAATAATTCAACCGAAGAAGGCACTTACACAGTCTCGGTCAAAGGCACTTCATACACGGTTGATGTTTCCGCTGGCGGTGATGTTACCTCTATGAAATCCGCTTCTGACGCAGTTGCCTCCAAAGACGAAATAGAAAAAGAAATTGTTGAAGATGTAGCCACTGAAGGCGCAGAAGAAATCGGCTCACCACTTGCTGGCAATATTTGGAAAGTGCTGGTAGCGCCACGGCAAAAAATCAACGAAGGCGATGTTTTAGTCGTTTTAGAAGCTATGAAAATGGAAACCGAAATCAAAGCCGCTCGCGATGGCATAGTCGGCAGTGTTGGTGTCAAAGAGGGCGACACAGTTTCCGTGGGTCAAACACTATTAACCTTGGCATAAAATGGAGCAATTAACCCTACTTTGGAACAACACTGGATTGCAGCAAATCGTTTGGGGGCAAGGGCTTATGCTTGCTGTCGGAGTGTTGCTTTTGTATCTTGCCATTGTTAAAAAATTTGAGCCATTATTGTTATTGCCGATTGGTTTTGGCGCTATTTTGGCAAATATCCCCGGCGCTGGAATCGCCGAAGGTAACGGCATTTTGCACATATTCTACGAAGTCGGCATCAAATCTGGCGTTTTTCCATTGATTATTTTTATGGGTGTTGGAGCGCTGACTGATTTTGGACCTTTGCTTGCCAACCCAAAAACCTTGCTGCTCGGCGCTGCTGCGCAATTTGGCATTTTTGCAACATTGCTTGGCGCTGTTGGGCTAACTGCAATTGGAGTTTTTGATTTTAGCTTAACAGATGCCGCCGCTATCGGCATTATCGGCGGAGCAGATGGGCCTACCAGCATTTATGTTGCATCAAAATTAGCCCCCGATTTACTTGGTGCAATTGCGGTGGCATCTTATTCTTATATGGCATTAGTGCCGCTAATTCAGCCGCCGATTATGCGCGCTCTGACCACAGAAAAAGAGCGAAAAATTGAAATGGTGCAGCTTCGAGAAGTGTCGAAAAAAGAGAAGATTATTTTTCCAATTATGCTGTTGCTGCTGGTGGCGCTGCTGTTGCCAGATGCGGCGCCGCTTTTGGGGATGTTTGCGTTTGGCAATTTGATGAAGGAATCGGGCGTGGTTGACCGCCTCAGCGACACCACGCAAAATGCGCTGATTAACATCGTTACTATTTTTCTCGGTTTGGCAGTTGGTTCAAAGCTGATGGCAGATAAATTCTTGCAACCAGAAACGCTGGGAATTTTGGTGCTTGGTATGGTGGCATTTGCGATAGGAACGGCATGCGGTTTGCTGGCAGCAAAAGCGATGAACCTATTTAGCAAAAACAAAATCAACCCTCTAATCGGCTCGGCAGGAGTTTCAGCAGTGCCAATGGCAGCAAGGGTTTCTAACAAAATTGGTCTGGAAGCCAACCCGCATAATTTCCTGCTGATGCATGCAATGGGGCCAAATGTTGCTGGGGTAATCGGCTCGGCAATTGCCGCTGGCATTATGATCCAATTTTTATCTTAAATATCCAATGCACAGAACATTTTTAAAAGCCAAATTGCATCGCGTAACCACCACTGCCAGCGAGATTGACTATGAAGGCTCATGCGAAATTGACGGCATTTTGCTTGCTGCTGCCGGCATTGATGCTTTTGAGCAAATCCAAATCTACAACATAAATAACGGCGAGCGTTTCACCACTTACGCAATTCGCGGCAAAGACAATTCTGGGGTAATCTCCGTCAACGGCGCTGCCTCCCACAAAGTTGCCATCGGCGCTTTGCTGCTTATTGCCGCTTACGCAAGCTACAACGAAATAGAATTGAAAAACTATGCGCCTAAGTTGTGTTATGTTGACGAAAATAATACCTTGGTGCGCAGCAGTGCTACGGTTGATTGAATACCGAAAAACATAGAAAATGTTTGATTTAGTGCAGGGTTTCGCCGTTTGCTTGCTTGGTGACAAATAATTCGGAGTTGCTGGGTGGGGCTATATTCCAACCGGTGATTGGCATTATTTTTGTGAGTAAATCAGAGATATTTTGCAAAAGTTGTGGGTTTATATTTAGATTAACCTCACTTTGAGCGTTGATAAAAGCCAGCCCAATATTATTGTTTTTATCAATATTTATATTGATTTTTTCTACCAAAATAGGAGTTTTGGTAAGTGGGAATTTGTCTTTATTTTCAATCGGCACTGCACTATTTGGCTTGATAGATAGCTCTCCGGCAGTGGATTTTTGCTTAAAATCTGCCTGTTTTTGCTTATTGTCAGCGCCGCAATATTCAATCGTTTGCCTTAGAATATCCCAAAATGATGAGCTAATTCTGCGGGTTAAAAACAGCTGCATTTCCTCGCTGTTTTTGCTGCTAATACCCATAACAAGGCGGTCTTCTTGGTTGGAATAAGACATTTGTATTTGCTTTATATTCATACTAATTTGCCGTTTTCTAAGGTCAAAAAACTATCCATTTTTGCAGCAATTTTCATATCGTGAGTAACAACGATTAAAGCTGATTTTTGCTTTTGATTGAGCGCTATCATCAGCTCCAGCGTCTCTTCGGCATTTTTTGCATCCAAGTTGCCAGTCGGTTCGTCAGCCAGCAAACAGTTCGGATTGCCGATTAAAGCACGGGCAATTGCCACGCGCTGTCTTTGCCCGCCAGAAAGCTCAGTAGGGCGATAATTAAGCCGATTTTGCAGCCCAATATCTGTAAGTAATTGCGCCGCTTTTTCGTTGGCAGTTTGTGTGTCAACGCCGCTAATTAGCAAGGGCATTGCTACATTGTCAACGGCACTAAAATCTTTCAACAAGTGGTGAAATTGATAAATAAAACCAAGATGTTGGGCGCGAAGATTGGTGATATTCTCTTCGTTTATTTGCGCTAAATCAATGCCGTTGAGCATAACTTTTCCACCGCAGGGACGGCTAATACCGCCGAGCAAATTTAGTAAAGTGGATTTGCCACAGCCCGATTGTCCGACAATGGCGATTGTTTGCGCCTTATCAACTTGCAAATTCAGCGAATTTAATACTGGCGTTTCAAGTGTTCCATCATTGTAGCTATAACTCAAATCGGTGCATTTTATAATTTCATTCATAATTTAGCACCTCTGAAATTTGCAGTTTGCCAGCGCGTTTTGCCGGATAAATTGCTGCAATCACCACCAAAATAAAAGCACTAATTACAACGATAAGCACATCGCTTAGGTGAATTTCAGAAGGGAAACTGTTGATATAAAATACATCTTTGGGGAAAAATTCAAAGCCCAACAGCAACTCAATTACGCCAACCACCTCTTCAATATTAAGTGCCAGCGCTATGCCGAAAATAACCCCGACAATAATGCCAATAATGCCGATGCTAATGCCTTGATAAAAGAAAATCTTGACGATGCGTTTTGGCGTCATACCAATGGTTCTGAGGATGGCAATGTCGGCTTTTTTGTTAGTTACGACCATTATCATCATCGAAACCACATTGAAAGTTGCTACCGCAATAATCAGCGATAAAATCACCCCGATCATCTGTTTTTCTAAATTGAGCGCTTGTATAAAATTGGCTTTTTGCTGGCTCCAATCAACGCCATAATATTGTTCAGAACCTATATTTTTGACCACTTCACGAGTGATTTTTTTGGCATTAAAAATATCATCAACTTTGAGGCGAATACCGCTAACTTTGCCTTTCATTGCGTATAACAGCTGGGTTTGATGCAATTGGATAAAAGCCAGATTATTGTCATATTCAGCAACCCCAGCATCAAAAATGCCAGTTATCGTAAAGCGTTTGAATTTTGGTTGCACTCCTAAAATATTACTGGATAGTTGCGGAGTTATCAGTGTTATTTTATCGCCAATTTCAGTGCCCAATTTGCTCGCCAAACCAGCGCCAATCAAGATGCTGGATTTGTTTAAAGTCGCACTGCCAGACTTTATTTTACCCATCACTGCTGAGGTATTTTTTTCCAATTCAGGCACAATTCCCCTGACGCTAATACCCTGCGCGCCAAATGAGTTGTTAATCAGGGCATATTTTTGGATGTAGGGCGAGGCGTTTACAACTTGTGGATGCTTTTCGATTTTTGCTTGCAACTGTTGCCAATTCTTTACACTGCCGTTATAACCGCTAATATAAGAGTGCGAAATAGTGCTAAGAACTCTGTCTCGCAACTCTTTGTGAAAGCCGTTCATCACTGACAGCACCGTAATTAGCGTCATTATTCCCAGTGCCAAGCCAACGATAGAAACCCCAGAAATAAAAGAAACAAAGCCTTTTTTCCGATTAGAACGCAAATATTGGTTAGAAATTTTAAATTCGATACTCATAGGGCTAATATTTTGTCATAATTAGCGCTTTAAAAGTAGAAAAGTGAATAATGGATTTAAACACACGCAGACTAAGCAATTATTTATTATTACCAATATCAGTGGTTTTTTATCTATTGTCAACGCTGAGAAAATCGCTTTATCAGCTTGGTTTTTTGCCGAGCAAACGCTTTACCGTGCCGCTGATTGTAGTTGGTAATATCACTGTTGGCGGCACTGGAAAAACCCCAATTGTGATAGCTTTAATCAAACATTTTAAGGCGCAAGGCAAAAAAGTTGGCGTAGTTTCACGCGGCTATGGCGGCGCTCACAAAGGCGGCAGCCTATTAGTTGATGCGGATACTGATGCCAGTTTGTCTGGCGATGAGCCAGTGTTGATTGCCGAGCAAACCCAAGCGCTGGTGATGGTGAATAAAAAGCGCGCTCAGGCGGCGAGTGATTTGATTGCCCAGCATCAAGTTGACATTATTATTAGCGATGACGGATTGCAACATTATGCTATGGGTCGCAGCATTGAAATTGCCGTAGTAAATGGCTTTGGCAATGGTTTCTTCTTGCCTGCTGGGGCGCTTAGAGAGCCAATTTCAAGGCTCAAAAGCGTTGATTTTGTTATCAATAATGGCACTGATGCGGGCAGATTTTTGGCAAAATTAACCCCCAAATGCTTTGTCAATTTGCACACTGGAAAAGTGGAAAAGTTGGATTTTTTCAAAGGCAAAACCTGCAATGCTGTTGCTGCTATCGGCAATCCGCAACGATTTTTTGACAGCCTATCTGAGCTCGGAATTAAAGTAAAACCGCATATATTTGCCGACCATCATCAGTTCACGCAAGAAGACTTGGAATTGGATGATTATCCAATTATTATGACAGCTAAGGATTGTGTAAAATGTAGGAAATTGGCAGGCGAGCAAATGTGGCAACTGCATTCTGAGACCGAGCTTGACAGCGATTTTTTGAAAAAACTGGACGCAAAATTATGATAAATGAAGCACTGTTAAAATTATTAGTTTGCCCGCAAAGCAAAGAGCCATTAACGCAAATTGGTGCTGAATTAGTATGCAAAAAAAGCAAATTGGCATACCCGATTGTTGATGGTATTCCAGTTTTGCTGGTCGAAGAAGCACGAAAAATCAGCTGATGTCATTTTCAGTTATCATACCCGCACGCTACGCCTCAACGCGTTTGAGTGCTAAATTATTGCAAGATATTCACGGCAAACCGCTGTTGCAATATAGCTATGAAAACGCCCTAAAAAGCGGTGCTGACAGCGTTATTATTGCCACTGACGACAAGAGAATTGAGGCAGTTTCCAAGGGTTTTGGCGCTATCACTTGTATGACCAGCAATGAGCACACCTCAGGCACAGCGAGAATTGCCGAAGCATTGACTAAGATGGATATTGATGATGAACAGATTATTGTCAATCTACAAGGCGATGAGCCGATGCTTGGCGGCAAAGTCATCAAACAAGTGGCAAAAAACTTGGCTGCTACCAATATGCAAGTGGCAACCTTGTGCGAAAATGTGGCAGATATTGAGCAATATTTAGACCCAAATTGTGTGAAAGTGGTGTTTAATAAATTCGGCAAAGCCTTGTATTTTTCGCGTTCACCGATTCCAGCTTTTCGCAATCAGGCAGATTTTGACAAACAAATTTGTTTCAAACACATTGGCATTTATGCCTATCGAGCTGGGTTTATCAAGCAACATTTGAGCGCCAATAGCTCGCATTATGAGCAGGCAGAAAAGTTAGAACAGCTTACAGTATTAAGCCAAGGATTTGATATTTTTGTGGAGAAAGCCTGTGAGGCAACTGGATTTGGCGTGGATACGCAAGCAGATTTAAAAAAAGTAAAAGAGCTGTTGCAATGATTATAAACTGCAAACAAATCGCTCAAGATATAAGAAAAAATATTGCTGAACAAGTAGCAAATCTCAAACGCAAACCGGGGCTTGCAGTGATTTTGGTGGGCGCTGATCCTGCCTCAGAAATTTATGTGCGCAATAAATCTAAGGCTTGCAAAGAGGTTGGTTTTTATTCTGAAAGCATTAGCAAGCCAGCGAATATTAGCCAATCTGAGTTGTTAGCAGAAATACGCCGCCTCAATGCTGATGATAAAATTGACGGCATTTTGCTGCAATTACCACTGCCAGCGCATTTGGATGCCAATCTTATTGTTGAAACTATAAATCCAACAAAAGATGTTGATGGTTTTCACAGCGAAAATATTGGCAAATTATTGCAAAACAAACCGCAATTACGCCCCTGCACGCCAAAAGGAGTGATGACTTTATTGGCGGCAACAGGAGTTGATTTAGCCGGCAAAAATTGCGTGGTTGTCGGCGCTTCAAATATTGTTGGGCGGCCGATGGCAATAGAATTGCTAAACGCTGGTGCCACAGTTTTGATTTGCAACAGCAAAACGCAGGATTTAGCAGGCAAAATAAAACAGGCAGAAGTGCTGGTAGTTGCTGTTGGCAGGGCTAAAATGGTGCACGGAGATTGGATTAAATCTGGTGCTATTGTAATTGATGTTGGCATAAATCGGCTGGATAGCGGCAAGTTGGTTGGCGATGTTGATTTTATTTCTGCCGAAAAAATTGCCAGCTGGATTACCCCTGTGCCGGGCGGCGTTGGGCCGATGACTATTGCAACTTTGCTGGAAAATACGCTGACAGCATATCAAAATCACCAAATGAGGGAAAAATGAAACTACTATTAAAAGCATTTAGAAACGGGCTTGGGGCAATAATTGCTTTTGTCAGCTGGATAATCCCAGTCAACAAAATCAAACGCAGCGCCAAAGAGCAAAAAAAAGTGGACGCACAAACTGTAAATATTGAGATGTATCAGTTTTTTGGCTGTCCGTTTTGCATCAAAGCCAGAAGGGCAATCAGGCGTTTGGATTTGAAAATAATCACCCAAGACGCACAAAATCGCCAAGGAGCAGCTCGAGCAGAATTGATAAAAGCCAACGGCAAACCGCAAGTTCCTTGCCTAAAAATTATTGAAAACGGCAAAGTGGAATGGATGTTGGAAACCGCAGAAATTATCGCTTATTTAGAAAAACGCTTTGGCTAAAAATCAGTGTTTTGTGGCGTTTTGCGCATCATCATCAAGCGGCACAAAAATCACATTGCCAAATAAAGCATAACCATTTTTACCTGCCATTTCATTTTGTGGCAAGCCCAAAGACTCGCCATCATCATTGATAATCAGCATACCATTTGCCTGTTTGACAAAGCCCAAATAGCCTTCGACAAAGGTTTCTAACTCCGATTTTTCAAATTCATCCTTGTCATCAAGCGGCTTAATGGCAATCGGCTCGCCAGTTGTTTTGTAAAGCAGCGCCTGATTCCATTTGTATTTAATCGTCATTTGGTAAAAATTCCTGTAATTGTTTAATGCTATCGTCAATTTCTTGCTTAGAATTTGCAGTAATATTGATATGCCCCAATTTTCTACCAGTGCGTTCAGTCTTGTCGTATAGGTGCAAATGCGCGTTTGGCATTTTTAGCACAGCGTCAATATTGCCAATTTCACCGATGATATTTATCATTGCAGAAAAATTATTAGTGGCAGAAGTGTCTCCCAGCGGCATATTGCTGATGGCACGAATATGATTTTCAAACTGCGAAGTGTTGGCGCTATTTATGCTCCAATGCCCAGAATTATGCACTCGTGGCGCCATTTCGTTGGCAATCAAGCCATTTTCTGTTTCAAATAATTCAATAGTCAGCACGCCAATATGCTTCATTTCATCAAGCAAAGTTTGCATATAGCGTTCGGCAGTTTTTTGCACCTTTGGAGAAATCGCTGGCGCTGGGGCAATAGTGAGGCGCAAAATGCCATTGTGGTGGGTGTTTTCAACCAATGGATAATATTTGTGATTGTTGTCAGTATCACGCACAGCAATCAGCGAAAGCTCGCGTTTAAAATCAATAAAGCTTTCTAATATTGACAAAGCGCCGTTCATACTTTTCCAAGCAGCGCCGATTTGAGATTTGTTATGCAGCAAAAATTGCCCCTTGCCATCGTAACCTTCGGTCGCAGTTTTCAAAATAGCTGGCAGCCCGATTTCACTTACAGCTTTGATTAAATCTTGCTGCGAACTCACCATTTTATAAGGCACGCAAGGAATTCCGAGCTGCTTAAATAAGGTCTTTTCACGACCACGATGCTGGGTAATAAACAAGGATTTTGCACTCGGGTAAACAGTGGTTTTTTTGCTGATTTGCTTGACTATTTCAACATCAGTATTTTCGCTTTCGTAGGTGATGACATCGGCAAAATCAACCAAATCATCAATGCCTTTATTGCCACTAAATATTTGCCCCAGCAAGGCGCTGGGTGCGTCATTTTTGCCCAAAAAACCAAACTTATGATTAAGGGGATAGCCAGCAATAGCAAGCATTCTGCCCAACTGACCCGCTCCTAAAATTCCGATTTTCACAACTCAATTTACAGGGTTAGGATTGTCCAAAACATCTTGCGTTTGTTTGGCTCTAAAAGCGTTAATTTTTGCTTTCACCTTTGCATCTGTATTGGCAATTATTTGCGCTGCTAAGATGCCAGCATTTTTTGCCCCAGCATCGCCAATCGCAAGCGTTCCAACAGGAATTCCGCCGGGCATTTGAACGATAGAAAGCAAAGAATCTTGCCCACTCAAAGCCCGAGATTGCACCGGCACTCCCAAAACTGGGACGATAGTTTTGCTGGCGACCATCCCCGGCAAGTGCGCCGCACCACCTGCTCCAGCGATGATGACTTGCAAACCACGCCCGCTGGCAGTGGCAGCATATTCAAACATAAGATCTGGTGTTCGATGTGCGGAAATCACCTTCACCTCGTGGGCTATGCCAAATTCCTCCAACATTTCCACCGCATTTTTCATAGTCGGCCAATCAGATTTTGACCCCATAATAACTCCAACAACAACGCTCATTTATTTCTCCAAAGTTTTTGCATAGGCTAAATTATACGCAATTCAAAATCTGGATGTAGGAAAGGCAGATGCCCGCTTGCTAATATTATTGGGGTAATATTTTGCTGCTGATACCATTTTGCAATCGCAATCGGCACTAAAGTATCACGACTGCCAAGGACGATTTGTATGGGTATTTTCAGCTGTTTAAATTGCGTGCGCAAATCGCTATTTAGCAAAATATCTAAGCCCTGATTAAGCGCCATAGTCGTTGCTGGCAAGGCATCAATTGCACAATTTAGTGATTTTAGCTGAGATTTTTTCACGCCTTGCAAACTCACAAAACGCTTTAATCCTTTGGATAAATTAAGCGTCAAAGTAGCAGAAAATTGGGCAAAATTATCCTCATCAATGCCATAATTCCAAGCAGCAGTTTTGACAAATTTAGGGATAGAAGACAGCAAAATAAGCCTGCGCAATTTAACTTTGCTGGCGATATTAATTGCCAATAATCCGCCCAAAGACCAGCCTAATAAAATCGGATTGTCAGGCAGAATTTTGATAATTTCAGCGCACCAATCGTCAATTGTGCCAGCAACATCAGCGCTCCTGCCATGCCCGGGTAAGTCAATTGTGGTGATGCGATATTGCCCTTTGTAGCGCTCAATTAGCTCGGCAAATAATTCACTATTAAAGCCCCAACCATGCAGCAGCACCAAACTTTCCCCGCTGCCGATTGTGCTTTTATAAAGCATTTTTGATTTGCTCTATCAACTGCTGTATTTGCTTGTGCGTGTGCTTTGCACTGAGAGTTATGCGTAGCCGCTCGCTGCCTGTTGCTACTGTCGGGCTGCGAATTGCACCAACTTTAAAACCTTTATCCAGCAGTGTTTGCGCAACTTTTATAACCCTCTGATTGCCTGCAATTATCAATGGCATAATGGCACTGTTTGAAGATAAAATCGGCAATTCAAATTCTTTATAGAGTTTTTGAAAAAAATCAATATTAGATTGTAATTTATCGTTTTGCGCACCAGTTTTTATTAATTCTAAACTCTTTAAAGTTGCCACACACAAGGCAGGAGCGAGCGCTGTGGTATAAATATAAGGGCGAGATTTTTGTGCCAAAAAATCGATAAAATCTGCATCCCCTGCGACAAAAGCCCCCATAGTGCCAGCAGCCTTGCCCAGCGTTGCCATATAAATTGAATGTTGTGGAATGTTGCTCGCAAATACGCCAAATCCGTGCGCATCATCCTGCAAAACCAGCGCCGATGATTTCGCCGCAATCGTAGCAATAGCAACAATATCCGCACGGTCGCCGTCCATACTAAAAACTCCGTCAGTGGCAATCAGCCCCTGCCCAGTTTGCTTGACAATTTTACTTTCAAGTGCGCCGATATTATTGTGCAAATATCTTTGCAATGGCAGACCAATCAAGTGATTTGCATCAATTAGCGAAGCGTGATTTAGCTTATCTTGCAGCACCCAATCCAACTCACTTTTAAGCGCCGAAAATACCCCAATATTCGCCATATAACCAGTTGAAAACAGCAACGCTTTTTGCTGCCCAGTATAATCTGCCAACGCCTCTTCCAACTCTTGATGCGCCCCAGTATGCCCATTAATCAAGTGCGAAGCCCCAGCGCCAACCCCATATTTATCTGCCCCAGATTTAAACGCCGCAATCACTTGTGGATGATTTTTCAGCCCTAAATAATCATTTGAACAAAAATCCACAGCCCTATCATCAGCAACTTTTATCTGCCGATAAAGATGATTTTGTTCAAGCTCTTTGAGTGTTTTAGAAAAATTCATACTAACAACATTTTAACCCTCTAAGGTGTATTAAAGTTTGCGGTAATTTATCCATTTCTTTTGCCACTGCTGGAAATACATAAACAAAAAACAGCCGACTTATTGGCGATATTTTTAACTTTTAATTAAAAAATTATCTACGGCACTTGAAAAATTGTTGCAATAATTGCCCGCACTCATAGGCTAAAACTCCTCCTTTGACTTTTATTTTGTGGTTAAAACATTTGCTGTTTGAGAGGTCATTGCACGAGCCGCAAACGCCGGTTTTTTTATCGTATGCACCAAATACAACCAGCTCTATTCTGGCGTTAACCATTGCCCCTAAACACATTGTGCAGGGTTCTAAAGTTACATATAAAGTCGTATTAGGCAGGCGATAATTGCCCAATTTTGCACAGGCTTTGCGTAATAGTTGAATTTCTGCGTGGGCAGTTGGGTCGTTGGTGCTGATGGGTTGATTGTGGGCGCTGGCGATTAGTTTGCCATTTTGCACCAACACCGCTCCGACTGGCACTTCATCAATTTGCTCTGCCAAATGCGCCTGTTCAAGTGCAAGTTGCATATAGTCATTGTCAGTCATATTAGATTTTTAACAGCAACAAGCAATCGTAATACAGCATTATTCCCACTCAATCGTTGCTGGAGGCTTACCGGAAATATCATACACAACACGGGATACGCGCGTTATTTCATTCATAATTCGGTTGGATACCAAATCTAAAAAATCATACGGCAAATGCGCCCAGCGCGCGGTCATAAAATCAACGGTTTCAACGGCTCGCAAAGCGATAATATAGTCGTAGCGGCGTTTATCGCCAATTACACCAACTGATTTAATCGGCAAAAATACTGCAAAAGCTTGATTGACTTTTTCGTATAAATCGTGTTTGTGCAATTCTTCCATAAAAATTGCGTCAGCGCTGCGCAAAATGTCGGCATATTCTGGTTTGACTTGCCCCAAAATTCGCACTCCCAGACCTGGCCCCGGGAATGGATGGCGATAGAGCATTTTCGCTGGAATGCCAAGTTTGACACCGATTGTTCGCACTTCGTCTTTGAATAATTCTTTCAAAGGTTCAACCAATTCAAAGGCTAAATCATCGGGTAAGCCGCCGACATTATGGTGCGATTTGATGACTTTGGCTTTGCCTGATTTTGCTCCTGCTGATTCAATCACATCGGGGTAAATAGTGCCTTGTGCCAAAAATTTAATATTATCAAGATGGCGCGCTTCTTCTTCAAAAACTTCAATAAAGGCATGGCCAATAATTTTGCGTTTTTCCTCAGGATCGGTTTTTTGTGCTAAGGCGTTATAGAATTTATCTTGTGCGTTAGCACGAATGACTTTTACGCCCATATTTTTGGCAAAAGTTTGCATAACTTCATCGCCTTCGTGCAAACGAAGCAAGCCATTATCGACAAATACGCAAGTCAATTGCTCGCCGATGGCTTGGTGCAAAAGTGCGGCTACGACCGAAGAATCAACCCCGCCTGAAAGTCCGAGTAGAACATTGCCACTGCCAATTTGGTCTTTTAAACTTTGAATCAAATCTGCGATAATATTGTCAGTTGTCCAGTTTTTTTTGCACTTGCAAATGCCGCTAACAAAGCGATTTAAGATGTGTTCACCTTGTTTAGTATGAGTAACTTCTGGGTGAAATTGTAAGCCATAATAATGCTTTTCGGCATTGGCAAAACCAGCAATTTCACAATTATCAGTAGAAGCGATGCGCTTAAAACCTTGTGGCAATTCGCTAACTTCAATACCGTGGCTCATCCACACATCCAAAAGACCATGCCCTTGTTTATTGGTTTCATCAGCAATGTCGGAAAGCAAATCACAATGATTACGAGCGCGGATTTTGGCAAAACCATATTCGTGTTTGTCTGCTTGAATTGCCTTGCCGCCGAGCTGCGTGGCCATAGTTTGCATACCATAACAAATACCCAGCAGCGGCACTCCAAGATCAAAAACGATTTGCGGTGCTTTGGCAGAATTATTTAAAGTAGCTGTATCGGGGCCGCCTGAAAGTATAATTCCATTTGGAGCGAAATCCTTGATAAAATTGCTATCAACATCGTAGGGCAACAATTCGCAATAAATGCCGAGCTCACGCACACGGCGAGCGATAAGTTGCGTATATTGAGAGCCAAAATCAAGAACCAATATTTTATCAAGTTGAATATTTGCCATAATTAAGCACTGTTGTTATTTTAAATAAACCACTATTTTAATGAAAATTTTAGACCGCTATATTATTAAAACTCTACTCTTTTACACAATGGGCGTTATGCTTGTGTGGGTGGGTATTTATGCACTTTTTAATTTTATCAATGAAGTTGATTTGATTGGGCGGCAGGATTATACGGCTTTATCGGCAACGATTTATGTGATATCTGACCTGCCTGCTGTGATTTATGCACATTTTTTGGTGATTATATTTTTGGGTTGTTTACTGGGTTTGGGGCATCTGGCCGCAACTTCTCAGCTGATTATCATTAGAGGATGCACAGTTTCTATTATGCAAATTGCCAAAAAAGTGATTATCAGCGCTTTGATATTTGCTTTTACAATAATATTTTTGGGAGAGATGGTAGCGCCAATTACCATAGAATACGCCAAATCTTATAAAAACAAGGCGCTTGGAAATAGCGTTGCCGCCAATTGGCAAAATTTTTGGATCAAAGATGGCGACACTATCATCAATATTAAAGATAATTTTGACAATGCCACATTTGGCGGAGTAACCCTGATTAAGCTCAAACATAACCAGCTGGATTCAGTGCTTTATGCAGACAGGGCGGCGTTTGGCGACAACAATTTGCGCCTTGATGAAAGCAAATATTATCAATTTAAGCAAGGTGAAAAATTGACTAATGTTAATTTTGAGAATTATAAAAAATACGATAGAAAAATCTCGTTTGACAAGACTTTGATTGATGCGCTAAAAAAAGACCCTGACGAATTGTCGAGCTGGGAGCTTTATCAGCACATCGTTTTTCTTGTTAACAACGACCTTGCCGCGGCAGTTTTTGAGCTGGAATTATACAAACGCATAATCAATCCGCTGACTTTGGTAGCTATGCTGATGCTGTCAATGCTGTTTATATTTGGCTCGCTGAGGGATTCAAGTTTGGGAAAAAAGATATTTTTGGGCGTGATAATCAGCCTGTTTTTTGAGCTGTCAGCGCGCATCGGTAGCGCTGTTTCACTGCGTTTTGACTACGACACGCTGCTCACTACATCAGCGCCAACGCTTGTGGTTTTGGTGATTGCTTACTTATTATTAAAGAAAAAATCAGCAAGATGACGCGAATAACAGTTGCCAAAAAAACCAAGTCTAAGCTCAAAAAACCGAAGCGTTTTCAGGTGCTTTTGCTCAATGACGACTACACCGAGATGGATTTTGTTGTTGAAGTATTGCGCCGATTTTTTGCCAAAAGCAAAGAGCAGGCGAATGCAATTATGCTTAAAGTGCATCTTGACGGCGAAGGGGTTTCCGGCGTTTATTCACACGATGTAGCGCAAACCAAAGTGCAGCAAGTTATTGATTTTGCTCGCCAAAATGAGCAACCGCTGATGTGCATTATTCGCCAGTTGGATGATAGTTAAAATCTACCAAAAATAAAAGTAAAAAGCCCAGAATCAAGCGATAAACCACAAACGGCATCATACTCATCGTATTTAATAGGCGGATAAAAAATAAAATAGTTACATAAGCGCTAATCGCAGAAACCACAAATCCCAGCACCAGCAATGGTAAATGTATGATTTGCTGATGATAAATGTCTCTTAATATCAATATTAACGAAAGACTAATAACCGGAATTGACAGCAAAAAAGCAAATTGCACTGCCACTTTTCTCGACAGCCCCAGCAGCAATCCGGCGGTAATAGTGATGCCTGAGCGCGAAACTCCCGGAATCAGCGCTAGCACCTGCATAAAGCCAATAAAACTCACATCTAACCAAGTAAGCGTATCGCGTAGCGTTTTCTTTTTGTCATTAAGAAAAACTGCCAACCCCAGCAGTATGCCAAATATCAGCGTAGCATAGCCTATAATTTCAATAGAGCGCAATTCGTCACTAATAAAATCTTTAAATAAAAACCCAACAATGCCCACTGGAATTGTGCCGAGTGCCAAGCCCCAAGCCATTTTTGACTCGCCAACGGTTTTGCGTTCAATTATTGAAAGAAAAAAGCCAGAAAATAGCTGAGAGACGAGGCTTTTGTAATAATAAACCACAGCGACAAGCGTGCCCATATGCACCACCACATCAAACGACAGCCCTTGATCTGGCCACGAGGTTAATTTTGGCACTAAAATCAAATGCGCCGATGAAGAAATTGGCAAAAATTCGCTAACTCCTTGAATAATTGCCAAAATAATTGTTTGAATAAAGTCCATATCCTAGCGAATGTTTTTCTAGCT
>VSKZ01000160.1 GCA_008364125.1 Candidatus Thioglobus sp.
TCAGGTTGACGATAATGGTGTGATTGAAGAAGCGAAGTTCAAAACTTACGGCTGCGGCTCGGCAATTGCTTCAAGTTCGCTGCTGACAGAATGGGTCAAAGGTAAAACTTTAGACGAAGCTGCGCAAATCAAAAACACAGAAATTGCCGAAGAATTAGCATTGCCACCAGTAAAAATCCATTGTTCTGTGCTGGCTGAAGACGCAATAAAAGCGGCAATTAGCGACATCAAAAGCAAGGCATAATGGCAATCACTTTAACAAATTCTGCCAGCGAACGCATTATTGGTTTTTTGGCAAATCGCGGCTCAGGCATTGGCATCCGCCTTTCTGTGCAAACCACAGGCTGCTCTGGCTTGGGCTATAACATAGAATTTGTTGACAACACAAATAACGATGACAGTGTATTTGAGCAAAATGGGGTGAAACTCATAATTGATGCCAAAAGCTTGGTATATTTGGACGGCACCGAGGTTGATTTTGTCAAAGAAGGTCTTAACGAAGGATTTGAATTCAACAACCCAAATGCCAAGGCTGAATGCGGATGCGGCGAGTCGTTCACAGTTTGACCCACCTATGCAAAACTACTTTGAGCTATTTTCTTTGCAAGCTGGTTTTGATATAGATTTAAAGGATTTAGAAGGCGCTTATCAGAAGCAAATTATCCAATATCACCCAGATAAATTTGCCAGCAAAGACACTAAACAACAGTCAGTTGCCCTGCAAAATACCTCGCTGATTAACGACGCTTTTGCCACTTTAAAATCCCCATTATTGCGTGGCACTTATTTATTAGAATTGCAAGGCATCAATGCTTTTGACGAAAAAGATACGCAAATGCAGCCAGATTTTTTAATTATGTCCGCGAACTCATCAGAGTAAGCGGAGTTGGACCTAAAGTCGCCTTGGCAATTTTGTCATATTTAGAGATAAATCAATTAGTTAGCGCAGTGCAAAACGAAGATGATGCCTTGATTGCCAAAACTCCTGGCATCGGCAAAAAAACCGCTCAAA
>VSKZ01000161.1 GCA_008364125.1 Candidatus Thioglobus sp.
TTGCTACGATAGAAATCTTTTATACTGCTTCCAATTATGCCAATAGCCATAACAAGTTTATCCATTCTGGATCTGACCAAGACTCTGACTGGATAGGTGGCGATAGTGATGGCAATTACAGAAAAACCTTATGGGGGGATGCCAGCAGAACAGACATTTGCCCAGCCGACTTTAGAGTGCCAAACGATGCGGAAATTGGAGAGTTTAGAGAAGAGATTAGAGCTATTGGCGGCAATTTTGTTGATGCAGCATTTAACAGTTTCCTTAAATTTCCAGCCGCAGGCCAAAGGCGAGCGCCTGGTGGCGCTCTTCAGATAAAAGCTGTTGGTAACAACGGTGCTTTGTGGTCAGGAACACAAAATTCAGATGGAGATTCACAAGCTTTATGGATCAGATCAGGACAATTAAATACTAATTCCAACAGAGCACGCTTTGAAGGTCTGTCTGTCCGCTGTATTCAAGATGCTATCACTAATCCTGTGCCAGTTACTCCGCTAACTATTGCAGACGCAACTTTTTCTATAAATGAAAATAATGCTGCTAATGCCGAAGTTGGCATAGTAGCAACCACTGGCACACCAACAGCACTTAGCATAACTGCTGGCAATACTAATAGCATCTTTGCTATCAGCACTGCTGGAGTAATCAGCGTTACTAATGCTAATGCCCTTGATTATGAAACTGCCGCACTTTACACGCTAACAGTAACAGCCACCAAAGCCGGCACTCCTAATGCAACTGCCCAAATCACTATCAATATTAATGATGTTAATGAAACCCCAACTTCATTCTCCTTTAATGGTGTTACATACGACATAGTTATAAGCGCAACTGGCAGAACTTGGTTAGATAGAAACCTTGGCGCTAATCAAGTTGCCACTGCCATTGGTGATGCAGCTTCTTTTGGTGATTTCTATCAATGGGGCAGACCAGCAGATGGACACCAGTTGAGAACCACATCTACCACAGATACTCTGGCTGACAGCATTACCCCAACCAATA
>VSKZ01000016.1 GCA_008364125.1 Candidatus Thioglobus sp.
TCAAATAATCTTTATTTTTTGGCGTATGTGCTTTAATAAGTGGCAATTGAGATGTCAACTTGCCGCGCCCAAGCATCGATACCGCCGCGCAAATTGATTACCGATTTAAAGCCGATTGAGTCAAAATAGTGCGCTACTTGCATTGAGCGGATGCCGTGGTGGCAAATAATAACGATTTCTTGCTCTTTGTCTAACGAGCCTATGTTTGCTGCAATTTGCCCCATCGGCAGAAGTCTTGCGCCTTCTATGTGACAATTGTTCCATTCCCATTGCTCTCTGACATCCAACAGCAGAGGCTGGTTATTTTGCAAATAGGTGTTAAGCTCACTGGCAGTAAAATCTTGCATAGTTTTAATTAAGCTGGATTCGCGCGCCCCAAGGGACGGATTGCTTGCCTTTTACTACCCATATTACTGGATAATTTGGCTCGGCACTGGGAAATATTCCATCAGCATCGGTAAAGTAAATAAGCACATCACAGGCGCTATCGGCAGAGTTTTCAAAGTCAAATACGGGGTTGAAATTAGTGCCTTTTCCACCTCCAATAGATGCTGGAAATTGCAGCTCGTCCCAAGCTTCAAAACGCCAAGGGCTATGCTTTGAAAGCTTGTCATCACAAGCAAATAGTGAAATTGTGCAACGGATATTTGCCTTAATCGCATCTACTTCTGCAACAAATTCATCAACCTCTTTTTGCGCAATTGAACCGGAAGTGTCAATGGCAACAGCAATATCAACTTGCTGCGATTTTAGTGCTGGCAAAATTGCATCAAAGCTGCGGCGTGATAGGCGTGAATAAGAAAAATCATCTCTGGCAAAATTATTCATATATTGCGCCAATAAAGATTGCCACGACACTTGCGGTTGCAAGAAAAAATCAATCAATTTGGCAAACTCACCGTCTAATTTTCCTGCCTGTTGTGCAAGTTGGGCGCTGGATGCGAGGTTTTTTTGCCACTCAGTTGCCAACGCTTCGGCTTCATCTGCTTTTAAAGCTGGCGGTTGCTGGGCTAATTCTGCTGCTGCTGATTTGCTTTGCTGTTGGCTGGGTTTTGAGTCAGAATTAGCTTGCTGTTTTTGTTTTTGCAAATCATCTTCACGCATTCCGCCATCAGATTGCTTGGAATTATCATCTGCCTGTTGGTCATACAAATGCTGGTCCATCGGCTCTTGATCTATATTGTCGTCAATTAGCGGATAAATTTCCTCGGCAATCATCCCCTCATATTGACGAAAAATAGGCACATCTAATGGCGGATGAAAACCCTCTTTGAGCAACAATGGATTGATAGCAAAATCACAAGCTAAATCCCATTTATGCTTGCTACGATTTCCCCTGCGAGCAAAATGTGTCAGCGCACAGTGCAAAGCTTCGTGAATAAGCACAAATTTGATTTGACTATTTTCCAAACTATCAATGAAACTTGGATTATAGTAAAAATTTTTGGCATCAGTAGCACTGGTTTTGCACCAAGAATCTGCCGCTATCAACGGCAGTCTCAACACCAGATTACCCAAAAAAGGACTGTCAAGCATCAGTTGCGTGCGTGCTTTGGTCAGCCTATTTTTGATAGCATCCATTTCAATTGCGCTCAAATTGCCCTGCTGCTGCACAATATCCTCGCCAATCACTTGCGTTGTCGAGCTTTGTGGATTTTGTTGTAATGGGTGTTTTTTTCTCATATTTTGCGTGTTGCTGCGTGTTTTTTGCTGGATGAGAGAATGGCTTGTTTTTCGGCGACGGATAATTGCTTGATATTACTAAGCATCAGAGATGCGTGATGTTCTCTGGTTAAAATTAAAAGTTCATCGATTATTTTCATTATTATCAGCCAAATTTGCCGTCAATTCTTGGCTTGAAAAATAGTGGCGTGTAAGTTAGCAAAAAGCCTATAAAAGCGGCAATCCAGAGCATTTGTGCAATCAAAATCCACTGCGAATAATAGAGCATATCAAAGGCTGGAAAAATCACCCTAAACACAAATGACAAAAGTAATAATGCAAAAATTATGCCCAGTTGCGCAGGTGGCTTGAAAACGCTATGACCCGTATGCCCCAAGCTAACTCGGCTCATCATACTGATGGTAATCAGCCCAATTCCGATGCCAAAACTATGTATATCCAAATGCGCTGGCAGCTGGATAAAATGAGCCAACACTTTGAAACCAAAGCCCAATATCAACAGCCCATAAGCCAAATACAAACCCCATAGCAAAGGCTTTGTCCAAATTTTGTGATGATACCAAAATGACAGTCGGATGCTGTGAACAATCAGCAAAAATGCGGCAATAATGGTGCTGATAATGCTATTTGAAAACACTTCAAAAGGAATGTATAACACCATTAAAATCAGGCTGGATATGTCTAAAAATTTGGAATTTTTTAGTTCATAATCCAGCCCCAAACCTTTCTCAACAAAAAAAGGAATCAGCCTTCTGGTCATCATAAAAATCAGGCTAACTATCAAATAAAAAGCCAAATACAACCCCCAAATTATCCCTTCTTCAATTATGCCCAGCAGTCCCAGATAAAACAAAGCGTGCGCCAGCAGCATCAGCAGCAATTTTGCCACTATGCCAGCATGTTGCCATTGCTGAGTTTTGAACAGTGGATAGCTGATAGCAATCAGTGATAGCAGCAAAAAACTTGTATCAATAAGCGCTTGAATGAGCAAATATTCACTGGCAACAAAAGGCAAAAATCTAGCCGCTGCCCAAAGCAAAAAAAGCGCCAATAAAGGCTTGCCGCTTATAGTTTTCATCCCTGTCCAATTTTGCACAGCAGTGAGCAAAAAGCCAACAATCACTGCCATTGCATAGGCAAAAATCATTTCGTGTGCATGCCAAATGTTTGTGTTAATCTGGCTATTTAATAGCGATGTATGAAAAAAAATGCTCCATAGTAGCATTGAAACAATCGCCGTTAAGCCAGCTGCCATAAAGAAAACACGAAACCCAGAGCGCAAAAATGCTGTTGTTTTTTCAGAATTATTTTGCTCAATATTAAGCATCAATCAAACACCACATCGGCAATTTTATCTGCCCAATCGGCAAACTCAGGAAGGCTGAAAATATCATCGCCAATCGCGCGCTGCATATCGGATACCAGCATTACGCCAAGCTCTTTTTGCGGGAAATCTTTGGCAAAATTAAGGATATTGCCCCAGGCTTTTTGACAATTGTCAGCATCTTTGACGCTAATCGCCCTGCCCACCAAGGCTGAGCAAATTGCATATTGCAAATCAAGCGCATCAGGAATAGGCACAGATTCGCCGTTTATAATCGCATCAAGGTCTGGCAGGTCTTTTGAATGCTCAATAAAAGTTGCCACTTCAACGCCTGCCACTTCACCAACACAGGCGCTGGCTGCCGCTCTAAATAGGGTCAAATTGTCATCAAATTTTTGCAAGGCACGATGAGTAAATTCCCAAGTTCTTGGTGATGGAAAAGCCACAGGATTGTGCGCTGCATCAAACTCAAACAGGTGTTCTGGGCGATAACGCAAAAAGCCAATAATGCGCTCATCAATGTTATTTTTATACGCCCAAGCTGCCCAGTCATCCAGATTGACATCCAGATTATAGTGCGAAAAGCGATTTGCCAGCGGCGCCGGCATCGAATAAGTTACCCCTCTATCGCCTTGACGGTTGCCAGCAGCAAAAATAACCCAGCCATCAGGCACGACATAATCACCCAATCGGCGGTCTAAAATCAGCTGATAAGCCGCCGCTGAAACAGTTGGTGGCGCTGAGGTAATTTCGTCTAAAAACAAAACCCCCTTAGCGCCATGGCGTTTGACATCAGGCAATATACTTGGTATTGCCCAATCAACTTGCACTCCATTTTTGAAAGGAATGCCGCGTAAATCGCTCGGCTCCATTTGCGATAAACGAATGTCAATCATCGCAACTTTATTCCCAGTTGCCACTTGTGCGATGATTTGTGATTTGCCAATTCCCGGCGCGCCCCATAGCATTACTGGCGTGTGATGCCCTTTGGTAACGGATTGAAATTCTTGATTTAAAATAACACTAACTTGTTCTGGACGCATAATTTTTTAACTTTAAAATAATAAAACAGCTACTATTTTATATCAATAGACACTAAAATTACTTACTATGATTAAGCCTAATTTAAAGCAAAGCGCAGAAGAAATCTTTAATTTTCCTTGCGATTATCCTGTCAAAGTGATGGGCAAAAACCACCAAGATTTACGCGCGCAAATGCAATGTATTATCGAGCGCCATGCCGGTGAAATTCATCCTAGCAAAATCAGCAGCAAAAAAAGCACAAAAGGCAATTACATATCCTACACCGTCAGAATAACCGCTACCAGCGTGATGCAGCTGAATTGCATAAACCAAGAATTGCAAGACCACCCTCTAATCGCTTATATTTTATAATGCAAATAAAGCGCATCGGATTGCAGGATTACGCGCAAACTTGGGAAGCAATGCGCGAATTTACTGCCAGCCGAGGGCAAAATACTGATGATCAACTGTGGATTGTTGAGCATCCAGCAGTTTTCACACAAGGAATTTCTGGCAAGTCAGAAAACTTATTGCGGCGCGGCGATATTGCCGTTGTGCAATCGGACCGTGGCGGGCAAATCACCTACCATGGCCCTGGGCAGTTGGTGATTTATTGCTTGATTGACATAAAACGACTTGGAATCGGCATCAAAAAAATGGTGGCACTAATGGAGTTGGCAATTATGGATTTGCTCAAATCTTATGCCATCAAGTCGCATTTGAAAAAAGGTGCTCACGGAGTATATGTCAATGATGCAAAAATCGCCGCTATTGGTCTTAAAGTCAAGAATGGCACGACTTATCACGGTTTGAGTTTGAATGTAAAAATGGATTTATCGCCTTTTAAGCAAATAAACCCTTGCGGATATCAGGGGCTATTAGTCACGCAATTGGCAGATTTAACGGATAATGTGCAACTAAAAACTATTGGCGATGAGCTGAGCTTACTCTTAAATAAATATGTTACAAGAAATTGAAATTAAAGCCTTGAAGGGCAAATCAAAAATAGAGCGCTTGAAAATCAAGCCTGATGCAACCCGCAAACGCCTGCAAAAACCCAGCTGGATTCGCATCAAACTCGGTAGCGGCGCCAAAGTTGGCAAGCTCAAAAAAACTCTGAGAGAGCAAAAACTATTCACTGTTTGTGAAGAAGCGCAATGCCCAAACCTCGCCGAATGCTTCAATCACGGCACGGCAACTTTTATGATTATGGGGCAAATCTGCACTCGCCGCTGCCCGTTTTGCGATGTTGCTCACGGCAAACCTTTGAAACTTGATGCAGATGAGCCAAGCCATTTGGCACAAACTATCAAAAAAATGGCACTTAAATATGTGGTTATCACCTCGGTTGATAGGGACGATTTGCGTGATGGTGGCGCTGCTCATTTCAAACTCTGCATCGACAAAATCAGGCAAACTACGCCGGAGGTAAAAATAGAAATTCTAACGCCAGATTTCAGAGGCAGAATGAAAAAAGCCCTTGAAACCTTTGTAAGTTGCCCGCCTGATGTGTTTAATCATAATCTTGAAAGTGTTCCCAGTCTGTATCCAAAAGTGCGACCCGGCGCAGATTATGCCCATTCGTTGCAATTATTAAATGATTTTAAGCAGCAACACCCAACAGTTACCACTAAATCTGGGCTGATGCTCGGAGTTGGCGAAACTAAAAAGCAAGTTTTAGCTGTGTTGGCAGATTTACGCAAAAATAATGTAGATATGCTTACTCTTGGGCAATATTTACAGCCGAGCAAATATCATTTGGCAGTTGAGGAATATATCAGCCCTGAGCAGTTTCAACAATACAAAACTATTGCTTTGGAAATGGGGTTTTCCCAAGTTGCCAGCGCTCCGATGGTGCGTTCGTCTTATCATGCAGACTTGCAGGCACAGGGTCTTTAATTAGTTTTAATTAAGTTAAAAAAGCCTGATTAGGCTTTAAATGTCGTTTTTGTCTTCTTTTTTCAGCAAGCTATCAGTGTTGATTTTTTTACTTTTTGCTTTGCTTTTTGCTTTGCTTTTTGTTTTGCTTTTTTTGCTGACAGTTGTGCCTTTTTTTGCTAATATTGTTTGCACCCATTCTTTGGCGTTGACTTGCTTTTCGCTCTCGCAGACCTTGCTTTTCTCAACATTATATTGTGCATCGGCATCAGCATCGCCCGGCATCAAGCCCATATTCACCGCAATATCGCGGCAAGCTTTTTCGCCGGCAGACAAAGTTCCGAGCGGAATAACAATTAAAGTCAGCACGGTTGAAATCAACACTCCGAACAGCAAGGAAATTGCCATACCTTGAAAAATCGGGTCGGACAAAATAACGCTGCTACCGCCTACCAGAGCAAGAGCGGTGATTATAATCGGGCGTGTTCTTGAAGCACAAGAGTTGATTACTGCATCAAAAAATGCCACCCCTCTGGCGTATTCTTGCACGGTAAAATCCATCAGCAGGATTGAATTGCGCACAATTATTCCTGCCAAAGCAATCCAGCCAATCATTGAAGTGGCAGTAAATTCAGCACCCATCAGCCAATGCCCCGGCACGATTCCCAGCAGTGTCAGCGGGATAGGTGCCATAATAATTGCAGGAATAATAAAGTTACCAAATTGCCAAACTACCAGCATATAAATTACCACCAGCGCCACGGCAAATGCAGTTCCCATATCGCGGAAAGTCTCGTAAGTAACGGTCCATTCTCCGCCCCATTTAAAGCTCGGAACATTTTGGTCTTTTGGCACTCTCAGATATTCACCTTGCAGCTGTTTGCCGTCAATAGTTTGATAATCCAGCAGCAAATCATCGACCCCAAACATCGCATAAATAGGGGCGCTCAGGCGACCAATCGGCTCGCCAAGAACATATTCAACATCAATTAAATCTTTGTGGAAAATCAAATCATCCTGCTTTTTATATACAAAACTGCCAAGCTCAGAAATTGGAATCATCCCACCATTTTTGGATGGCACTGGCAGTTGAGTCAAATAAGAAAGCTGGGAGCGCCTTGATAGCGGCACTTTCAGGCAAACTCGAGAAGGCTCAAGCGCATTTTTAAGACGCACAGTGGTTACATTAAAACTGCTCATTGCCATTGCCAAAGTCTCTTTGATAGTCTGCACGCTAACCCCCAAACGCGATGCTTTGGCGGTGTTTGCTTGGAAATTAATCACTGGATATTCGTCACGCATTAGGTTATCAATGTCGGTCATCGTGCCTGATTGTTTGAACATTTTGGTCAAATCAGAAGCAAGTTTGCGCCGCGTTTTTGCATCAGGGCCATACACTTCTGCCACCACTGGACGCAATACTGGAGGGCCTGGGGGCATTTCAACCACTGCATAATTAGCACCAGCATCAAGCACTACTTGGCGTATAAGTTCGCGCGCTTCAAGCGCAATTTTGTGGCTTGAACGATGACGCTGTTTTTTGCCTGATAACTGGATTTGTATCTCGCCTTCGGAGGATTTGTCCCTTAAATATGAGTGGCGCACCAAGCCATTAAAATCAAAAGGTTTAGCGGTGCCTGAATAAGTTTGAATAGAAACCACTTCGGGGATTTTGCGCAATATTTGTGCCATTTTGTGCAGGGTGGATGATGTTTCGGCAAGTGCTGTTCCATCGGGCATATCCAGCAATACTCCGAACTCTGATTTGTTGTCAAGTGGCAGCATTTTTACTGGAACAGCTGTGGTATAAAACATTGATATAGATATGAAAAAAGTCAACACCAAGCCGATTAAAAAGCCAGTTCCATAAATTTTTATATTGAATAATTTGCTAATGCTGGAACGGAAAAATTTTTGCAAAACCTTGCTTTCTCTTTCTTCTTTTTCGTGCATTTTGCGCAGCACATTCAAAGGTGGCACGAATTTCATAATAAAGTAAGGCGTGAATACAAATGCGGCAAATAGCGAAAACATCATTGCCACAGAGCCAAGCACTGGAATTGGCGCCATATATGGTCCCATCATCCCGCTAACAGCTGCCATCGGCACCAAGGCGGCAACCACGGTAAAAGTGGCTAAAATTGTCGGATTGCCTACTTCTCGCACCGCATCAATCGCCGTGGCAATGCTGATTTTGTTGTCAATTAGCCAGCGCCTATAAATGTTTTCGGTTACCACAATTGCATCATCGACCAAAATACCAATAGAGAAAATCAGGGCAAACAGGCTTACTCTATCGATAGTCATACCCAAAATCCAAGCTGAAAAAATTGTCATCAGCAATACCACTGGAATCACCAGCGTTACTACAATTGCCGGACGAATTCCCAAGGCAATCCACACCAATATCGTTACCGCTCCGGTGGCAATAAATAGTTTAGTGATTAGCGCATTGACCTTTTCCTTAGCGGATTTTCCGTAGTTTCGACTGACAGTTACTTCCACATTATCTGGAATCAGCCGCCCTTTTAACTCTTCAACTTTTTCTAAAATATCACTCGCAACTTTAACGCCATTAGTGCCAAATTTCTTAGCAATGGCAATGGTTACAGCCTGCTCGCCGTTTGCTTTTAGTTTGTCATTGCCAGAAGCGCCGCTATAATGATTGACCATTTGATGCGCCTCTTCTGGTGCATAATAAACATCCGCTACATCGCGCACATAGACAGGTTTGCCATCATTTACTGCTACTACTAAATTCTCAATATCCTCTACTTTTTTGAAGAAATCGCCAGAATAAACCTTCATTTTTATGCTGTTTAACTCAATGCTGCCGGTATGCCCGCTAACATTTGCACTGCCGATGGTATTGGAAATTTGTTGAATAGAAACGCCATATCCCGCCAGACGACCAGGGTATAGGTCAATGTGGAAAATTTCCTTGCGACCGCCGACAACAAAGCCAGCATTAGTGTCTGGCACTTTTTCAAGTTGTTGTAATAATTCCAATCCCAGAGAGCGCAATTGCCCGTCATCAAGCGATTTTGACCACAGCGTTAGATTGATAATAGAAACATCGTCAATTTCTTTGGGTTTAATAAGTGGATGCTTAGCGCCGGGCGGCATAAAGTCAAGGTTTGCCAGTATTTTGTCACGCACTTTTAGCACAGATGTCGTCATTTCTTGCCCGACATCAAACTCAACGGTAACAATGCCGTGCCCCCTATCGCTGACCGAATATATATGTTTGACACCCAAAATATTTGACATTAAGCGCTCTAATGGCTTAATTACAATATTAGAAACCTCTGCCGAGGAAGCACCCGGATACTCAACAAATACATCAATCAAAGGCACAGAAATCTGAGGGTCTTCTTGTCTCGGAGTGGAAATAAGCCCGATAATACCGGCGCCTAACATAGCAAAAAACAAGATGCTTGAAAGTGGAGAAGTGATAAAAGCCTTTGTCAGCTTGCCTGCTATGCCTAAGTCGTGATCTTTTAGACCATCTGCGGCAGTGTTATTATCAACATTCTTATGCTTTGACATAAGTTTAGATACCCATTCCTGAGGTCATTAGAATATTAGGATTAGAAACGATTTTCTCGCCAATGCTCAGCCCCGATAAAACGCTTTTTTTGTCTTTGCCGATTTTCTCTCCCAGACGAATAAACCTAAGTTCAGTTTTATTGGTTGACGGATTAACAATAAATACGCTTGGCAAACTTGAACGCCATATAATTGCATCTTCTGGGATGATTGGAGTTAGCACACCAGAATCCGTTTCAAAAATTTCTATCTCAGCATAAGCACCAGCCAGCACTGGGGTATTTTCTGGTAGGTCAAATTTCACTTTAACGCTATGTTTGTTGTTGTCGGCAATTGGATAAATTTGTGATAATCTGGCGCTGACAACGATGTTGGCAATGTCTAATTTGATGCGATATTTCTTGTTGAGTTTTAGGCTGGTTACCAAGCGTGAAGGCACATTTAGCTCAACTTGCAATTTTTTAATATTGGCAAATTTCAGCAGCGTTTGCCCAGACCGAACCACATCGCCTTGATGCACATTTTTGACCACAATAACCCCATCAAAAGGCGCTTTGATGTTTGCATCTTTGAGGCGATTTTCCACTTGTTTTAATTTTGATTGTGCCTGAGTTAGCTTATTTTTCGCTTGGCGATAGTTTGTGTAACGGGAAGTGCGCTTGGCGAATTTATCAAAGTCGGGGTTTCCTTGTCCGCTAATTCTCACCATCGGGTCGGTGAACGCCGAAAACATACTTGGAATGCCGCCAAACATACTATTTGAGTTTGGGGAAACAATTGATTGCGAATATTGCACCCCAGCGTTTTTAAGTGCTTCATTGGCGGATTCTATCTCTGCGTAAGCCGCATCTCTTTGCGCCTGAATGGATTCTTGTTCCAGCGTTACTAAGGTTGCACCGCGCTTAAAAACATCGCCTTCTTTGCCATTTACACTCAAAACATCGCCAGAAACTTGCGCCAGCAAACTCACCTGTGCTGATGAAATAACTTTGCCGCCGAGCAGCGCCCTTTTGTCAAGCGACAATCCTTCTATTTGCTCGATGTTGTAAGTGGATTTGAAACTTTGAGTTTGATTAAACTGTGCCGAACTAATCAGCGAAAAAGACAGTAAAATCAACAATATTAAGGCTGTTTTTGGTAAATTCATAGTTGTATTAAAAATACTTTAATCGCCCTATTTTACCTATGTTTTTTATAGACAAACTTCTAAACAATCACAATTGCAATATTTCTTGACTTTGCCGACTTTGGGATGTTGCAAAAACCTTCTCGGCGCCTTTTCCTTGCCCACCATTATATAAATTTTTAAGGGTAAAAAAGCTGCCACCAAAGAATATCAGCGTTATTGCTAAAATTAAATATTTCATATTTATTTGCCTGTTTCTATTTTTCTAAGTGTTTTAGCAAGTTGGTCTAACGAGCTGTTGATAAGCTTAAATGCACCTTCTGCACCATAGGATTTGGCGATTTCTAACGCCTCGTTGATGACCACTTTATATGGCACTTCAATACTGTTTTTGAGCTCGTAAGTTCCAAGATAAAGAATAGCGCGCTCAACAGCGCCAAGCTCTTCAATGTCGCGGCTGATAGTTGGGGCAATTAGCTCATCAAGTTCGCTGCGATTTTTAAGTATATTGATAAACAAATTGGAAAAAAAAGCTTTGGATATTTTGCCTTTTTTTTGCATTAAAAATTGCTGCTCAATTTGCCCAACCTCGCCGCCTGAAAGTATATATTGATACAAAGCCTGCACTATGCGCTCTCTGGAACGATGTTTTGGAGTTGTGAATGCCATCAGTTCTGAGATTGTTTGATTAGGTAAAGCATTTCAATCATTGCCATTGTCGCCTCAATGCCTTTGTTGCCTTTATAGCCGCCAGCCCTGCCAATGGTTTGCTCCATATTGTTGGTGGTCAAAACTCCAAAACCAATCGGCACTTCAAACTCATAGGCAACATCAGCCACGCCGCGCGCACATTGCTGACAAACAAAATCAAAATGCGGAGTCTCACCATTGATAACCGCTCCCAGAGTAACGATGCCGTTATACTTTTTGCTTTTTGCCAACTTTTTTGCCAGCAGTGGAATTTCAAAAGCGCCGGGTGCATAAAAAACATCTACATTGCTTGCTTTGCTGCCATATTTAGCCAAAGTTTCCTGCGCCGCTAATAGCAATTTATCGCCAATTTCTTGGTAAAAATAGCCAACAATAATGGCAGTTTTGCACTCAAACAAAAAATCTTTATTGGCGTTTTTATCGAATTTAAAATCCATATTATTTCCTATTTATTAATATATTCAACCACTTCCAAGCCGAAACCTTTGAGGGCATTTAATTTTCTCGGACTGCCTAAAATTTTCATTTTTTGCACTCCGAGTTCAGACAAAATTTGCGCACCAACTCCGTAAGTTTTTATATCGTCAATAGAGTCTTTATCGGCGTTATCAATGTGTTTGACGATGGATTGGTCGGTTTGTTTTCTTAATAATAAAAATACGCCAGCATCAGTTTTGGCAATATATTTTAGCGCTTCATCAATACTAAAACTGGCAGATTTTTCTTTCAAAACATCTCTAAAAATATCTTCCATATGCACACGCACAAAAACTTCGCTGGCTTTGTTAATTTCACCTTTAACTAATGCCAAGTGGGTTTCGTTGTGAATACTGTCGAAAAATGAAATCATTTTAAACAAGCCGTATTTTGTCTCAAAATCACGCTCATTGATGCGTTCAACAGTTTTTTCATTTTCAATTCGGTAAGAAATCAAATCTTCAATTGTGCCCCATTTCATTTTATGTTTTTGCGCAAAAATCTCCAAATCGTCACGGCGCGCCATTGAGCCATCTTCGTTCAAAATTTCCACAATTACCGAAGCCGGCTCCAAACCTGCAAGACGCGCCAAATCGCAGCCTGCTTCAGTATGCCCCGGACGCACCAAAACGCCACCGGGCTGTGCCATCAGCGGGAAAATATGCCCAGGTTGCACAATATCAGCGGGCTTAGCATCTTGTGCGACTGCTGTTAAAACGGTTTTTGCCCTATCTGCTGCGGAAATACCGGTTGTTACCCCTTCAACAGCCTCAATAGAAACGGTGAAATTAGTGCCATTTGCATCATTATTTTGCGCCACCATCAGCGGCAAATTAAGGAGCTGACAGCGTTCTTGCGTCAAAGTTAGACAAATCAAACCACGGCCATAAGTTGCCATAAAATTAATATCTTCTTTGCTGACAGTTGCCGCCGGAATGATTAAATCGCCTTCGTTTTCACGATCTTCGTCGTCCAACAAAATAATCATTTTGCCCTGTTTGTAATCTGCTAATATTTCTTTAATATTGGATTTATTTTTCATTATGATTTTTATTATTTAATAATTTTTCAAGGTGGCGGGCAATAATATCCACCTCTAAATTCAACGCATCCCCTATTTGCAATTGCCCTATCGTAGTTGCGCTAAGAGTGTGTGGCACAATATTTACGGCAAACACATCCGCTACAATATTATTGACCGTCAAACTCACTCCATTTAGCGTAATTGAGCCTTTTTTAACAATGTATTTTACCAAAGACTTGGGCGCGCTAATTTCAAAACGCATAGATTTACCCTCGGCAACTTTGTCAATAACTGTGCCACATTCGTCTATATGCCCGCTGACCAAATGCCCATCGATGCCCTGATTGAGGCGCAAAGATTTTTCCAGATTGACATTATCGCCCAAAGTCAAATCGTCAAAAGTGGTGAGTTTTAGTGTTTCTGCTGAAACATCCGCTTTGAAATAGTCATCGCCCAACTCAATCACCGTCAAACACGCACCATTTACCGCTATGCTATCGCCTATTTTGACGCTGGATAAATCCAAATTGCCAGTTGTAAAGGCAAATTCTGCGCCCTTGTCGCCTGCTATTTTGCCGCTGATTTGCCCGATTGCTTGAATAATTCCAGTGAACATCTGCTACTCCTGTTTGTGAAAACAAAAACTGATGCTGGCGCCAAATAACACCAAAATCCAAGAAAAATAAACCCAAAGCATAAATAATGGCAATGTTGATAAAGCGCCGTAAATCAATTGATAGAAAGGAAAATAGCTGATATAAATCAGCATCAACAGTTTCAATGCTTCAAGAAAAAAAGCGGTAATCAACCCCGATTTTATTGCATTTTTAAAGGATATTTTCGTGCTGGGAATGAAATAATATAGCAAAGCCAGCCCGATAGCAGAAAGAATAATCGGCAAAGTTGCGGCAAAAAACCCGCTAATTGGTGCAAATGCCAGCAGTTTTGAGGCATTAAGATACGAGCTAATAAACAATGATAACGCTAACAGCAGCGGACCTAAAATCAAAACCAGCAAATAAATCAATAAACCAATGCCGAGGTGGCGAGTTTTTTCCAGCCCAAAAATGCTGTTGATTTTGCCGTCAACTTCGCGAAACAAAAAAATCACTACCAGCAATAAAAACAGCGAGCTAATGCCTTTAAGATTTTGCGCGCTATCAATAAATTTGTGAATATATTGGCTCAATAATTGATGATTTTTAGGCAGCAATTGCTCAAATAAAAAGCCATCCAAATATTGCTGTAAGTCTGCAAAATAAGGCGATAAAGAGAAAATGCTAAACACCAAAGCAAACAGCGGAACAATGGCAAACAGCGTTGAAAACGACAACACTGCCGCCGCATCAAAGCCGTTTTTTGATTTTAGATGAATAAAAGCTGATTTCAGGATTTTCATTAGTCTTTATAAGGATATTCTGGCAAATCTTGCGCTTTAATTTTAACCTTTTGCTTGTCATAATTCCAAACCACCGAATAATGCCCCAGAGCTTTTTTAAGAGCTAAAACCTTACTGACGCTTTTATTAAATGATTTTAATATTTTTTTTTCGTCTAACATTACTTATACTCCAAAATATTATTGTATATGGTTTCGCTGCTAATCGTTATGCTATCTTGCTTTTTGCTAAATATCAAATTTCTATTATTTTTGTGATTTTAAATAATCTTCGTAGTTGCCGGAGTAGTAAATTGCTTCGTTTTCTTTTAGCTCTATGATTTTTGTAGAGAGGCTGGATACAAATTCGCGGTCGTGGCTGACGAAAATTAGTGTGCCTTCGTAGTTGTCTAAAGCCAGATTTAGGGCTTCAATGGATTCCATATCAAGGTGGTTGGTTGGCTCGTCCATCACTAAAACATTGGGATTTTGGAGCATCAATTTGCCGAATAACATCCGCCCTTTTTCACCGCCAGAGAGGGATTTAATGCTTTTTTGAATATCCTCCTTGCCAAATAACATTTTGCCCAAAACGGAGCGCATTTCTTGCATATCTTGGCTCGGTTTTTTGAATTGTGCCATCCATTCTAAAACGCTCATATCTTCGGCGAAATCGCTACTGTGATCCTGAGCATAATAGCCGATATTGACATTTTCGCTCCACTTTATTTTGCCTTTATCTGCTGGCAATTCACCGACTAAGGTGCGTAGCAAAGTGGTTTTTCCAGTGCCGTTTTGGCCGATAATTGCCACCCGATTGCCGACTTCAAAGAGAAAATTTATATCTTTTAAAACTTGCAAATCGTCAAAGCTTTTACTTAGTCCCTCAACCTCCAAAATATTGCGGTGCAAAGGCTTATCTTGCTTAAAAATAATATACGGGCTGACTCTTGAAGATGGGCGCATATCGTCCAAAACTATTTTATCTAATTGTTTGAGGCGCGAGGTTGCTTGCTTGGATTTGGAGGCGTTGGCAGAAAAACGCGAAACAAAATGTTTTAGCTCTTTCATTTTTGCTTCTTTTTTGGCATTATCAAGTTGCATTTTTTCTACAATGGCAGTCGCCGCAATCATAAAATCGTCATAATTGCCGGGGAAAGTTTTCAACGCGCCGTAGTCTAAATCTGCCATATGGGTGCAAACTCCGTTGAGAAAATGGCGATCATGAGAGATGATAATCATTGTCGCCTTGCGTTCTTTCAAAACCCCTTCGAGCCAGCGGATTGAAGCGATATCCAGATTGTTGGTTGGCTCATCTAATAGCAGGATTTCTGGGTCAGAAAACAGTGCTTGTGCCAGCAAAACTCGCAGCTTCCAGCCGGGGGCAATTTCGCTCATCAAACTATAATGTTGCTCTTCGGGAATATCCAATCCCAGTAAGAGTTCGCTGGCTGAAGACTCTGCCATATAGCCGTCCATTTCTGCAAATTCCATTTCTAATTCTGCCACTTTGATGCCCTCTTTTTCGCTCATTTCTGCCAAGGCGTAAATGTGGTCTTTTTGTTGCTTGATTTGCCAAAGTTTTTGATGCCCCATAATCACCACATCAACTACTCTATATTCTTCAAAGGCAAATTGGTCTTGGCGCAAAATCCCCAAACGCTCACCATCTGAAATGCTAACGCTGCCGTTACTTGGGGTTAATTCTCCAGTCAAAATCTTCATAAAAGTTGACTTGCCACAGCCATTAGCACCAATCAAACCATAGCGATTTCCGCCGGCGAATTTGATAGAAATATTTTCAAATAGCGGCTTTTCGCCAAATTGCATAGTGATATTAGCAGTAGAAATCATAGGTTTACGCTGGATTTTACAAAACCGCTATTATCCCACAAGGATTGTTAAAATCACATCTGAATTTAAGGTATAAATAGCACTCAAATTACTTCAATTACTATGTTCATAAAAATATTTAATAAAACTAAAAGGCTGCCTAATAAAAACCTGACTTTTACGGTTTTGTCGCTGGTGATTTTTGGCTGGATACTTTCATCTTCCGCTTCAATTGGACATTTTGGAAACTATGACAAAGCCATAAATCAAACCATATATATCGCTCTTGGTATGATTTCTGCCGTTTTTGTGCTGAAAATTCCGCTGTCTTTTTACAAAGAAAATCGCTACTGGATTTTTATAATAAGCATTATATTGCTGGCAGTAGTTTTTTCACCATTTGGCAAAACCGTCAACGGCTCAACCCGCTGGATCAACCTAATAGCCTTTAATTTACAGCCTTCAGAGATTTTTAAAATAGTGATTATTTTGTTCACTGCTGGTTTTTTAGTCGAGCAAGAAAAAGATCTAAAACGCCCGTGGATTGGGCTTTTGAAGATTTTTTTGGTTATTATTACGCCCGTCACCCTGCTTTTGATTGAGCCAGATTTTGGCGCTACAATTATCACAGTTGTAACCGTGCTGGCAATGCTTTTGGTTGCAGGGGTTTATTTGAAGCAATTATTTATTATTGGCGGCGTTTTTATTATTGTTGTAGCTGGTTTTATTTCCCTCAATCCAAATAGAGTTGAGAGGCTGGTTTCCTTTTGGCAGCAGGATTTATGGCTCAATAATTCTGCCAAAGTTTGGCAAACTAAGCAAGCGCTAATCGGCATTGCCAGAGGCGATTGGACTGGTGCTGGGCTTGGCAATAGCATTCAAAAATACAGCAAACTTCCAGAGCCGCATACCGATATGATTTTTGCTGTTATCGGCGAAGAAACTGGCATTGTCGGGATGCTATTTGTGCTCGGTCTTTTTGTTTATATCATCCTTTCAGGCTTCAAAATCGCCAGAGAGGCGCTGCAAGACGATCGCCGTTATAGCTCGTATGTTGGCTTCGGAATTTGCACTTGGCTGAGTATGCAATTTAGCGTCAATATTGCGATGAATATCGGGCTAATTCCGCCGAAGGGCTTCACTTTGCCATTGATTAGTTATGGCGGTTCAAGTATGATATTTGCACTTATTTCTATTGCTTTATTGCTCAGAATTGATATGGAAAATAAAGCAGATTTAAGCAGGAGAAAACACTATGTCTAAAACAATTTTAATTATGGCAGGCGGCACTGGGGGACATATTTTCCCAGCACTTGCCGTTGCTAACGAGTTGAAAAAAAGTGGAGTAAATTTGCATTGGCTCGGCTCAAATCACGGTATGGAAAACAGCATAATTCCACGGCATAATATTCCCCTACACGCGGTCAGCGCCGTAGGTTTACGCGGCAAAAATATGTTTAGTTTGTTCAAAGCGCCATTTTTATTGAGCGTGGCTTTTTTGCAAACTTTACGCGTTTTTATTAGCGTCCGACCTGATTGCGTGCTGGGTATGGGCGGATTTGCCTCAGGAATTGGCGGCGTTATTGCTCGGCTTTTACGCATCCCGCTGGTAATTCACGAGCAAAATTCAATCGCCGGAACTACTAATAAATTGCTCACAAAAATTGCCAGCAAAACTTTCCAAGCCTTTAATGGCGCACTTGATGGCGCAACTACCTGCGGTAATCCAGTATTATTAAAACCCAAAAAAAGCAAAACTGGCAACAAAAAACTCAATCTATTAGTTGTCGGTGGCAGTCTCGGAGCTAAGCCCATCAACGACATTGCCAGTCAACTTGATGCCAATATCAACATTTTCCATCAAACTGGCAAGCAACATTTTGACGCTGTTAGCGCTAAACATCACAAAAAAGGTGCAAAAATAGTGGCATTTATTGACGATATGGCAGCTGCCTATGCTTGGGCAGATGTGGTTTTGTGCCGCGCCGGAGCGATGACCATCTCTGAGCTGATGATTGCCGCCAAACCCAGCATCCTCATCCCCCTGCCCCACGCAATTGACAATCACCAATTCCACAACGCCAAAATCTTAGCCAGCCAGCAAGCAGGTATTTTGATTGAGCAAAAAGATTTCACCCTCGAAAAACTGCAACAAACCCTGCTGGAACTGGACAAACCCACCTT
>VSKZ01000017.1 GCA_008364125.1 Candidatus Thioglobus sp.
ACGAATATCCGTGAAACTGATGCGATTGTGCATGTGGTGCGGGCGTTTGAAAAAGTCTATCAAGCGATGCCAGGCGTCAAAGAAGTTTGTGGTGCGTTAAAGCCGTTTAATGCCGCCCATTTAGGCTCATTGTTTATTGCCAGAACAGGCTACACAGGCGAAGATGGGTTTGAAATTATGCTGCCAGAAAAATCCGCTGAATGGACTTGGAAAATGTTATTAGAAACTGGCGTTAAGCCTTGTGGCATAGGAGCAAGAGACACATTGCGTTTGGAGGCAGGAATGAGTTTGTATGGTGCTGAAATGGACGAAAATACCTCTCCGCTGGAAGCTGGGCTGGGTTGGACGGTGGATTTAGCAAACCAAAATCGCGCATTTTTTGGGCGTGATGCGCTGCTTGCTTTGCAGAAAAAAGGCATTGACAAAACTATTGTTGGGCTTCTGTTAGAAGGCAAAGGTGTGATTCGTAACGGGCAAAAAGTGTTGACAAATATTGGCGAAGGCATTGTTACCTCTGGCACTTTTTCGCCAACAATCTCCGCCGCAATTGCACTGGCAAGTGTTCCTCGTGATAGCACAGGATTGTGCGAAATTGAGATGCGTAACAAAAAAGTATCGGCTAAAATAGTCAGCCCACCTTTTGTGCGTAATGGCAAAATATTGGTTTAAAATTTAATGTAGCAAAATAATAAAAGATGAAGCAAGGAGAAGATATGAGCGAAATTAGAGATGACAGAAAATACACCAAAACCCACGAATGGATTTTGGACAACGGCGATGGCACTTACTCAATGGGCATCACCGACCATGCGCAGGAATTGCTTGGCGATATGGTGTTTGTAGAGCTACCGAGTGTTGGCGATGAGGCGAATTTTGAAAGCGAATTTTGCGTTGTTGAATCAGTGAAAGCGGCGAGTGCCATTATTGCACCAGCAGATTTGCAAATTGTTGAGGTCAACGAGGTTTTGCATGATGAACCAGAATTGGTAAATTCCAGCTGTTATGATGATGGCTGGTTGGTGAAATTCAAGTCATCGGCAACTTTTGATTTGATAGACGACCAAGCTTATAGCGCAACACTTGATTGATTCTCTGGTTGCCTACAAAGGCAATCCCGCGCGCATTGTTGGCGTTATTGGCGGCAAATTTGAGCTGGAATTTGCTGATGGTGAGAGGCTAAAAGTTCGAGAAAAAGACTTCCGATTTATCCATCCTGAGTTTGCCGATGTGTTGCAAAATTGCCCCAAAGCAGAGGTTTCTGTTCTGGCAGAATTTGAAGAAGAAAGTCTGAGTTTGCAAGAGATTAGCGAGTGGTTATTTGATGAATACAATGCGCAAAATGCTTGGTGCGTTTATTTATTAGTCGAAGACGGATTGTATTTTTATTGGCAAAAAGACGCAATTTTTGTGCGTCCGAGTGCGCAGGTTGAATTAGTGCAAACAAAGCGAGATGCGCAAAAATTGCAAGCAGAAAATCTGGCTCATTGCGCAGAAAATCTAACAAATAATACCTTTGATGAGAGCGATGAGCCTTACCTAAAAGAGATTGTTAGAGTGGCACTAAATCAGTCAAAAACGGCAAAAATACTCAGCCATATCGGCGTTGCAAATACAGTTGATGCAGCATATCAATTATTGCTTAAAATCAAATATCTTGATGCTGATTTTAATCCTTATCCAGCGCGTTTTGGTATTGCAAAAGACCAAGAAATCCCAGTGCAGACGCCGGTTATTGAGCGTGTTGACCTAACTCATTTGGCTTGTTATGCAATTGATAATGAAGACACAAACGATGCTGATGATGCGATTAGTATTGATGGCGACAAATTATGGGTGCATGTGGCAGATGTTGCTAATATTGCTGATTCTGGTTCACAATTGGATTTATACGCCCAGCAGCGCGGCACTAATTTGTATTTGCCAAATGAAACCATCAATATGCTGCCTGTTTCGGTCGGGCAAACTTGTGCCTTAGGGGCGCAAAATAAGTCAAATGCTTTGTCATTTAGCTTTGAATTTGACGGCGAAAATATAGCCAATATTGCAGTGGTGCAAAGCCTGATTTGCGTTACCAACACTACTTATAAACAAGTTGATAAAATTCTTGAAGCTGGCACTAACAAAGATTTGTTGCAGCTTAAAAAAATTGCCAAGGCGCATAAAAAATTCAGAGACAAAAACGGCGCTATCAGCTTACATTTGCCCAATGTTGATGTGCGTTTTATTGATGGCAAAGTGGAAATTAGCCCGCAAACTGTCAGCACCAGCAGAGATTTAGTGGCAGAAATAATGATAATGGCAGGGAGAACAATGGCAAAGTGGAGCAGCGATAACCTTATTCCTATGCCGTATGCCTTGCAGGATGAGGGCGATTTTACTGATGAATTTTTGGCAAAAAAAGACACGCTGACTCTGAGCCAATCTTTTTTAGCAATTAAGAATTTTAAGCGCTCGGCAACTTCGATTAAAGCGCTGCCACATTACGGTTTAGGGCTACAATCTTATTTGCGCGTTACCAGCCCGATGCGGCGTTATTATGATTTATTGGCGCATCAGCAAATTATTAATTTTATTAGCAACAAACCTGTGCTTTCTGCTGCGCAAGTGAAAAAAATAATTGGCTTGGTGAATGTTGCAAATGCCAATGGTGGCAAGGTTAGCCGATTTAGTGATGATCATTTTAAGTGCTTGTTTTTGATGCAAAATCCGCAGTGGAAAGGTGCTGGAATTGTGGTGGATATTCGCGGCGATAAAGCTCTGTTTATAATTCCAGAATTGGGGATGATGACGCAAATCAAGCCAAAAACCACTCCCAAATTTGACGAGACAATCCAGCTTCAAGTTAGCAGCGTAAATCTGGCAGACAAGTCAGCAAATTTCAAGATAATTTAGCTGAGTGTCAATTTTGATAGCATTGCCACGATTGACATCCCAATCTCCCAAAACATAACGCTTATATTTCCCGTGGTTATGGGCTTTTTGCCGATGAGTGTGGCCGTGAATTAAATCTGCATTTGGGTATTTTTGCATAAATTTATCAGCAGTATTTTGGTTAATATCCATAATCTTACGCGATTTATATTGTTGTGCCTCTATGCTTTTTTTACGCAGTTGACCACTGAGTTTGATGCGTGTTTTTACTGGTAAATGCAGAAAAATAAAGCGCACCAGTGGGTGTTGCAAAATGCGTTTTAGGCGTTGGTAGTTTTTGTCATCGGTGCACAATTCATCGCCGTGAATAAGCACATAATTTTTGTTGTTGCTTGTTAATAAATAAGGCGAATGTAGCAGCGTGCAGCCAGTTTGTTTAGCAAATTCAGCACCAAGCAAAAAATCGCGATTGCCTTTTATGACAAAAATTTCTGTGTTGCTGCTGATATTTTTTAGCGCAGAAATAACGCAAGGATAGGCGCTGATGGACAAATCGTCCCCCAGCCAAGTGTTAAACAAGTCGCCGAGTATAAAAAGTTTATCTGCCTTTGCGCCGTGCTGCTGGCAAAATTTTACAAATAGATTGGTTTTATCCGTCTCGCCAGCGAGCAGATGCAAGTCGGCAATGAGCAATGTTTGCGCCATAGTTGCTATTTTTGCACTGCCTTATTAATGACAACAGCTTGATTCGGCACATCGGCATGCATTCCACTATTTTTAGTGGCAACTTCATTGATTTTATCCACCACATCAAAGCCTTTAACCACCTTGCCAAACACGCAATATCCCCAGCCATCTTGCCCTGGATAATCCAAAAAACTATTATCTGCGGTGTTGATAAAAAATTGTGAGGTAGCAGAATGAGGCGCCGCCGTTCTTGCCATCGCCAAGGTGTATTTTGTGTTTTTTAGCCCATTTTTTGCTTCGTTTTCAATCTCTTTTTTGCACGATTTTTCTTGCATATCTTCGGTAAAACCACCGCATTGAGCCATAAAATTTTTAATAACGCGGTGAAAAATTGTGCCATCATAGAAGCCATCTTCAACATAATTGCTGAAATTTTCGCAGGTATTTGGTGCTTTTTCTGTGTCTAATTCGATGTGCACCTCGCCCATATTGGTTTTGAGAATAATCATTATTTTGCCCTGTTTGATAAAAGTGTAAATTATACCTTTCACCAACTAGCCATTTAGCGTATAATTATTGCTTTTTACGACATCTTAGAGACGAATTTTATTATGTATGCAGTTATCAAAACAGGCGGACAGCAATTTAAAGTTGAAAAAGGCACAACACTAAAAGTTGAAAAATTGGAAATTGAGCCGGGCAAAAAAATAACCTTTGATGATATTTTAATGATTGCCGATGGCGACAAGATTCAAATCGGCACTCCTTTGGTCGCAAAAGCTTCTGTTGAAGCAAAAGTAATCTCTCAAGGCAAGGGCAAAAAAGTTCACATTCTCAAATTTCTCCGCCGTAAACATTCAATGAAACAACAAGGTCATAGGCAATTATTCACCGAGATTGAAATCACAAAAATTAATTCGTAGGAGCAAAATATGGCACATAAAAAAGCAGGCGGCAGTACCAATAACGGCAGAGATTCGGTCTCAAAACGCTTAGGCGTTAAAAGATTTGGCGGGCAAATGGTCTTGGCTGGCAATATTTTAGTGCGCCAAAGAGGCACCAAATTCCACCCCGGCAGCAATGTCGGCAAAGGCAAAGACGACACTCTTTTCGCCACTGCTAATGGAAAAGTGGTTTTTGCCAAAAAAGGCAAATTTATGCGCCAATACATTTCTATTGAAACGGCATAATTTTATTGTTTAGTAAAATTTAAAAAAAAGCGCTTTCGGGCGTTTTTTTATTAATTAAAATAGCGATTATGATTAAATATTCTATTATATTCCCCGGACAAGGATCGCAATCTGTTGGTATGCTTGCTGATTTAGCTGCTAATTTTGCCTCGGTTAAAACCACTTTTGAGCAGGCAAATGATGCCTTAGGTTTTGACTTATGGAAGCTGGTGCAAACCGACCAAGACGCATTAAATCAAACGAAAAATACTCAGCCAGCAATGCTTGCCGCCGGTTATGCGACTTATCAAATATTGGATAATGAAGCAGATTTAGCGCCTATTTGTCTGGCTGGACACAGCTTGGGCGAATACACAGCTTTGGTTGCTGCTGGTGCGCTTGATTTTGCCGATGGTATCAAATTGGTGCGCCACCGTGCTGAATTAATGCAAGCCGCTGTTGCTAGTGGAGTTGGTGCGATGGCAGCTATTTTGGGCTTAGATGATGAGGTTGTAACGCAAGTTTGTGCGGATTATTCTGGCGCTGGAATTGTCGAAGCGGCTAATTTCAACTCGTCTGGTCAGGTGGTTATTTCTGGCAATGCACAAGCGGTGGAAGCAACTTGCGAGGCGCTGAAAGCAGCTGGGGCAAAGCGTGCGCTGCTTTTGCCAGTCAGCGTTCCTTCGCATTGTTCGCTAATGGCTGATGCTGCCAGTGAGTTTGCAAATGCGCTAAGTGATACAAAATTTATGTTGGGTACTGTTGATGTTTTACACAATTTTGATGCCAAAAAAGCGGATGATGTGGAGGATATGCGTGTTAAATTAGCAGCGCAATTACATAATCCAGTGTTGTGGACTGGTTGCGTGAAAGAATTGCATAAACTTGGCGCAGAAAAACTAATTGAAGCAGGGCCGGGCAAAGTGTTGACGGGGCTAACACGCAGAATTGAAAAATCATTAACAGCAAATGCAGCGTCTAATATGCAGGATATTATGGCAATTTTGGAGGAAATACAATGAATAATTTAAGTGGAAAAATCGTTTTAGTAACAGGTGCAAGCCGCGGTATTGGGCAGGCAATCGCCCTATCTTTAGGGGCTGCTGGCGCAACTGTCATCGGCACAGCAACCAGCGAAAATGGTGCAAAAGCCATCAGTGCAACTTTGAAAAACAGCAATGTTACTGGCGTTGGAATGGCGCTGAATGTTACCAATAATGAGCAAATTGCCGAAGTGATGGAGGCAATTTCTACCACTTACGGAGCTGTGGATATTCTCGTCAACAACGCCGGAATCACCCGCGACAACTTGTTAATGCGTATGAGTGAAGATGAATGGAACGATATTATCAACACCAATTTAGCTTCGGTTTATAAAATGTCAAAAGCAGTTTTGCGCGGTATGATGAAAAAAAAATCTGGACGCATCATATCCATCGCCTCTGTTGTCGGAGCAATGGGCAATGCCGGTCAGGCCAATTATGCCGCTGCAAAAGCTGGTATTATGGGCTTTTCCAAATCGCTCGCCCGTGAAGTCGGCTCTCGCGGCATCACCGTCAATTCCGTTGCCCCTGGATTTATCAAAACTGATATGACCGATGCCTTGCCAGTCGAGCAAAAAGAGGCTTTGGCAAAGCAAATACCGATGGGTAAATTAGGAGATGTGAATGATATTGCCAATGCAGTGTTGTTTTTAGCAGGAGATAGCGGCTCATATATCACCGCACAAACGCTGCACATTAACGGAGGAATGTATACCGTTTAGCTGCTGCTTTATCCAACTTTTGCTGCGATTTTAATCTTAAATTTCGGCGGATAGGTTAATTTTATATTAAATGCTTTTGTAGTGTTTTTATGAAGCTTTATAGTTGAGTTTTTGGGGTGTTCTTAACTTGATTAAGCATATTATCTAAGAGGCGTTTTCAAGTGCCAGTTTGTATTCGCTGGGGATTACTAAAACAAAATCGCTCAGGGCGTTGCTCCAATCGTTCAGAATGCGTTTGGCGACTTGTGAGCCAGTTAGTTTGTGGTGGGTTTGAATGTGGCGTTTTAGCTGGTTTTCGTAGTCGCTGTTGAATGGGTCTAAATCTACATTTGCGCCGGCAGAAAGCATATTTACAAAGGTTTTATTTGGGTTATAGACAAAGGCGATTCCGCCTGACATACCAGCAGCAAAGTTGCGTCCGACCTCGCCGAGGATGACTGCCATACCGCCAGTCATATATTCGCAGCCATGGTCGCCGATGCCTTCTACAACAGCGATTGCGCCAGAGTTACGCACGCAGAATCGCTCTGAAACGCAGCCTGATAAATACAACTCGCCGCCGGTTGCGCCGTAGCCACAAACATTGCCGGCAATAATTTGTTCTTCGGCTTTGAAAGTGGAATTTTTTGGCGGATAGATGATAACGCGGCCGCCAGACAGCCCTTTGCCGACATAATCATTAGCATCACCTTCAACTTCAAGAGTAATGCCGTTTGCTAAAAATGCGCCGAGTGATTGACCAGCCGAGCCGTTAAAATTGATATGAATTGCACCAGCTTCCAAGTTGTTGTTGCCGCGAGTTTTGACCACATACGAAGACAACATTGCTCCAACAGCACGGTCAATATTGGTAATTTTTCTGCTAAATGCCACTTTTTCATTGCCATTGATAGCAGGTTTAGATTGCTCAATCAGCGCATTGTCCAGTTGCAAATCGAGCTGATGATCTTGGGTTTTTGTTTGATAAGTATCAACATCGGCAGACAATTTTTGCGCCGGCATCAGCAGGGCATCAAGGTTGATAGAGCTTTGTTTCCAATGCTTAATCGCCTTGTTCATTTCCAACATATCAACCCTACCGACCATCTCATTTACAGTTTTAAAACCGAGCTCGCCCATAATCAGGCGCAATTCTTGTGCCACCATAAATAAATAATTGACCACATATTCCGGCTTGCCAGTGAATTTTTTACGCAGGGTTTTGTCTTGCGTAGCAATGCCGACAGGGCAAGTGTTGAGATGGCATTTGCGCATCATAATACAGCCCATAGTGATGAGCGGCGCAGTGGAAAAACCAAATTCCTCAGCGCCGAGCAAAATGCCAATCGCCACATCACGACCAGTTTTCAGCTGTCCATCTGTCTGAATAATCACTCGTGAGCGCAAATTGTTAAGTATCAAAGTTTGATGAGTTTCAGCCAAACCAAGCTCCCAAGGCAAGCCCGCATGTTTGATTGAAGTGAGGGGCGATGCGCCAGTTCCGCCATCATGTCCAGCAATAACGATGTGGTCAGATTTTGCCTTGACCACTCCGGCAGCAATCGTTCCAACACCTATTCCTGCCACTAATTTAACGCTAATTCGCGCATCAGGATTAGAGCGTTTTAGGTCAAAAATCAGCTGCGATAAATCTTCAATAGAATAAATATCATGGTGTGGAGGCGGCGATATCAAACCTACTCCCGGAGTTGAATGGCGGATTTTGGCAATGTTTTCGTCCACTTTTTTGCCCGGCAGCTCACCGCCTTCACCGGGTTTAGCGCCTTGCGAGACTTTTATTTGGATTTCATCAGCGTTGTTGAGATAATCAATGGTTACCCCAAAACGCCCTGATGCCACTTGCTTAATTGCACTTCTGCGAGAGTCGCCGTTGGCATCTGCCGTCCAGCGTTTTGTGTCTTCGCCGCCTTCGCCAGTGTTAGATTTTCCGCCGAGGCGATTCATCGCAATCGCAAGCGACTCGTGCGCTTCGGCAGAAATAGAGCCAAAACTCATTGCTCCTGTGGCAAAGCGTTTGACGATTTGAGCAGCAGATTCAACCTCGTCAATATTGATTGGATTGCCTTTTTTAAAAGCCATCAAGCCTCGTAAAGTGGAGTTGCGAGTGCCTTCTTCGTTGGAGTTTTTGGCAAATTTCCAGTAGGCAGATTCGTCATTATTGCGCGCCGCTAATTGCAAATTGGCAATTGTCTGCGGCTCCCACATATGTTTTTCGCCGCCACTGCGCCAATGATATTGCCCTAAATTATCCAATGAATTAGTGCTATAAGCCTTGTGGTGGCGGTCTTCTGCTTCGGTTTGCAGGATGTCAAAACCAACGCCATCGATGCGAGAAGCGCTGCCAAAAAAACACTTTTCCATTACTTCTGCTGCCAAGCCGACAGCTTCAAAAATTTGCGCGCCCTTGTAAGATTGCAAGGTGGAAATTCCCATTTTTGCCATCACTTTGAGCATCCCTTTGCCCACGCCTTTGCGATAAGCTTTGATGATTGCGGCATCACTTTTAATGTCAATAATATTGTCAATTCGCGCTTGCCACAAGGCTTCAAAAGCTAAATATGGGTTAATCGCATCAGCACCAAAACCGGTCATCAGGCAGAAATGATGCACCTCTCGTGCTTCGCCAGTTTCTACAATAATGCCAACTTGAGTGCGCTCAGATTTGGCAACAAGGTGGCGGTGCAAGGCGCTTGAAGCCAATAAACTGGAAACTGCAATGCGATTTTCACAGGCATCTCGGTCGGACAAAACGATTAAACTATGTCCATCTTTAATCGCCTGAGATCCTTGCTGACAGATGTTATTCAGCAATTCGTCAATCTTTTCGTTAGAGTTTTTGGTGTAAGTTATATCGATGGTTTTTGAGCTCCAATCGCGGAGGTCGCAGTGTTTTAGTGCCGCCATTTCTTCGTTGGTCAGAATCGGATGTTCAATTACTAATCGATGTGCATTTTGGGCTTTGTCGCTCAAAAGGTTGCCCTCAGGGCCGATAGCGCAACGCAGCGACATCACCACTTCTTCGCGAATAGAATCAATTGGCGGATTGGTTACTTGGGCAAAAAGTTGTTTGAAATAATCATAAATGATGCGCGGCTGGTCAGACAGGCAAGCCAGCGCCGAGTCATTACCCATTGAGCCAACTGGGTCACGCAATTCTTGCACTAATGGCAGCAACATAAATTGCATTGTTTCGGTGCTATAACCAAATGATTTGAGGCGCTGAATCAGGGTTTGCGGGTGAAAACCGTGTTCCTCGTTTTCGCAATGCAGCTCCGATAGGTGAATTGTCTGCTCTTTTAACCACTGTTTATAAGGGTTGCGCTGGGCAAAATCGGATTTAATGCGCTCGTCATCCAACAATATTCCTTGGTCAAAATCGACCAAAAACATCTTGCCTGGTCGCAGCCTGCCTTTGGTTTTGACATTGTCTGTTGCCACATTTACCACGCCGACTTCGCTTGCCATAATTACCCTATCATCATTCGTCAAATAATAGCGTGAAGGGCGTAAACCGTTGCGGTCAAGCACCGCGCCGATGTAGTGGCCATCGGTAAAAGTGATAGATGCCGGACCATCCCACGGCTCCATTACATTGGATAAATATTCATAAAATGCCTTTTTATCAGCGCTCATATTGTCGTCATTTTGCCAAGCTTCTGGCACCATCATCAGCACCGCTTCTTGCAAAGTGCGACCGTTCATCATTAAAAATTCTAAGACATTGTCAAAGCTGCCAGAGTCTGAAACTTCGCTCTCAATTACAGGCAAGGTTTTGGCTAAATCCCCTTTAAATAAGGCGCTTTCCAGCATTCCTTCGCGGGCGTGCATCCAGTTGAAATTGCCTTGGCGAGTGTTGATTTCGCCATTGTGCGCCATATAGCGGCAAGGCTGAGCTCTGTCCCACGAGGGGAAAGTGTTGGTGGAAAAACGCGAATGCACCATTGCCAAATAAGTGCAAAATTCGGGGTTTGAGAGGTCGGTATAAAATCTTTGAACTTGCGATCCCATCAGCATTCCTTTGTAAATAATGACGCTAGCAGACAGGCTGCAAACATAAAACAGCAGCGCCTGAGACAGGTTTTCATCGCTTCTGATTATGTTTGAAGAGTGTTTTCTAATCACAAATAAAGCGCGTTCAAAGCTCGCATTGTCAATGCCATCAGCCTTTTCAACAATCAGCTGTTTGATAATTGGCTGGGATTCTCGAGCAATATTGCCGACATTTGCACTGTCAACATCAATCGGCGTATCTCGCCAGCCAATCAGCTTTTGCCCCTCTAATTTGACAGATTTTTCTAGCACATCCATACAATGAGCGCGCTGTTTTTGGTCTTGTGGCAGGAATATATTGCCCACCGCATAGTTGCCTTTTTTGACTTCTACGGCAAATAGTTGGCTTATTTGCTGAATGAAAAACCCTTGCGGAATATCGGTCAAAATGCCAGCACCATCGCCAGTATTTTCTTCACAGCCGCAGCCGCCGCGATGGTCCATACGAGCCAACATTTCTAAGGCATCGGTGGTGATTTGATGTGAGCTATCGCCTTTTATATGGGCAATAAAACCAACGCCGCAACTCTCTTTTTCGTTGTCTGGATGGTAGAGTCCGTGGGCTTTTGGCAGGTGTAATAAAGGAGTTTTCATAACTAAATATCGGTCAAAAAAATGTCTTAATTATAAAGTAAAACACACTTCTTAATGCTGGAAATGCACCCTTTAACCGCAAGATAAGGTAGAATATTTTGCTTATTTTTAGCAAATGTAAAAAGTCAATGTTAGCCGTTATTTCCCCTTCAAAAACCCAAGATTTCAGCCCCAGCACTAACAGCGATTTTAGTCAATTGCGCCAAATTAAAGCCTCCGAAAAGCTGATTAAAATACTAAAAAACCAGAGCAAAAATGATATTGCCAAGTTAATGTCGGTCAGTGAAAAGCTAGCACAATTGAATTTTGAGCGCTTTCAAAATTTCAAAACTCCGTTGACAATGGAAAATTCCAAGCAGGCAATATTAGCATTCAAAGGCGATGTTTATAATGGCATAAATGTGTCCAGTTTTAGCGCTGCTGATTTGGATTTTGCCCAAGATTCGCTGCGGATGCTTTCGGGATTATATGGCGTGGTTCGCCCGCTGGATTTAATTGCCCCATATCGCTTGGAAATGGGCACAAAATTGGCAACCGAAAAAGGCAAAAATTTGTATGAATTTTGGGGCAACGAAATATCTAAAATCCTCAATAAAGACGAGACAGAAACCATCATCAATTTGGCATCTAATGAGTATTTTAAAGGCATTGACAGAAAATCCTTGCACGCCAAAATCATCAATATCGCCTTCAAAGAAAACAAAAATGGGCAATACAAAATCATCGGCATTTACGCCAAACGGGCGCGTGGTCTGATGGTCAATTATATGGTCAAAAATCGCATCAAAAACCCAAAGGAGCTTAAACAATTTTCCACTGAAAACTACCAATTCAACCCTGAACTTTCCGACAAATCAACATGGGTATTTACCAGAGATTAGCGCCAAAACAAGCGTGCATATTGTGTTTGGAACAAGCGCAGTTTTGCGTCTGCCCAACTTGCTCTAAGAGTTTTAGCAACCATCCAAATCGTTGCCAATCTTGCGCTGCTGCTATCGGTGCACAGCTTGATTTTTGCGGGCAATGTCTAACGCATTCACCCGCCTTTGACCGCGCCCACACCCTCTACGACTACCAAGGCGACATTGCCGAGCTTATCAAAATATTCAAATACGATGGCAAAAAGCTGTGCATCGGTGATTATTTTTCACGCCAACTCTACGACCTATACCAAACCCTGCCAGCCTATGACGCAATTATCCCAATGCCGCTGAGCAAAGAGCGCGTCAAAGTTCGCGGCTTCAACCAAGTTTTAGAATTGCTCAGACAAATCAAGCGTAAAACCCCCACCATCATTGACATTCACAGCGTCAAACGCATTAAAGCCACCCGCCAACTTTTTGAATTAAATTTAGAGCAACGCCGCGCCGAAATCAAAGGCGCATTCATTGCCAACCCAATGCCCTACCAAAAAGTGCTATTAGTTGACGACATAATCACCACCGGCTCCAGCCTCAACGAACTCGCCACCACCATCCTCAAAACCACCAGCGTTACCCACTGCGATGTGATGACTCTGGCACGGGCGATCTGGTAGTAATGATAGGTTAAAAAGCACTAACGCCGGCGATGCCTTGAGCGCCGAGTTTTATCGTTTTGGCTAAATCTTTTTCGCCCATTCCGCCGAGGAAATAGACGGGGATGTTGAGGCTATTTGCGACTTGATGGGCGTTTTCCCAGCCGATTGGAATTGCATTTGGGTGGGTTTTTGTGAGTTGGACGGGGCTGATTACGACAAAATCAGCGCCGATTTTTTCGGCATATTTGGCATCGTTGAGATTGTGGGCGGATGCGCCGAGAAATTTATCATCGGAGCAAGGTCTGTGGCTTAATTTTAGCAATTCAGAAGTGGTTAAATGAAAACCATCAACATAGGTTTGGGTGAAAGTTTTATCGGGGGTGTTTAACAGCAACTTGACGCTATGTTGCTGGCATTTGCGGCTAAGTTCTTTGATAAAGCACTCATCTAACAAAGTTTTGCTGCGTAGTTGAATTAGGCGAATATTTTGCCTTAGTTTTTGTTCAAATTTTGCCATCCATTCAGGGCTTTGATGATTTTTAGATGGGGTTATCCAATATTTTTTTGGCAGGGTTATAGAGGCGATAAATGCTTTCATAGTCGGCAATAGCTGGTAATTTTTGAGCGCATTTATACTGCTCCAAGCGATGGTTTGGCCCTCGATTCCAGCAGGCTGGTTTTGGTATTTTTCAATGTTGAAAATGTGCAATTCAACTATGCGATTTTGATATTTTTGCTGCATAGTTTTATGCAAACTCAGCGCTTCAACTTCAATCCCTAACTCCTCTCTAAGCTCTCTGATGGCAGCGTTTTTAGGGGTTTCATCAGCTTCAATTTTGCCGCCAGGAAGCTCCCAAAATCCTGCCATAAGTTGTCCTTTTTGGCGTTTGGCAATGAGGATTTTTCCGTCTTTTTGCTGCAAAACGCCGACTGCCGCCCTGATTGTTTTCATTCATTTGCCTACTGTAAAATAGGCTATTTTATCATCTGAGTATGTTTTGGGTTTAACGGAAAAAATTAAGCAACTAAAACCTTATAGCGCCTTGCTCAAAGGCAATTTAATGGGTTTGGAACGCGAGGGTTTGCGCGTTTCAAGGAAGGGCGGAATCTCGCAAGCGCCACACCCAAAAGTGTTTGGCTGTGCGCTTACTCATCCAAATATTACCACCGATTTTTCCGAGTCGCTGATTGAATTGGTAACCCCTCCATCTGGTAGTGCCAAGGAAATGCTGGCATTTTTGGCAAAAACCCAGCAATATTTGTATTATCATTTGCCCAAAGATCAAAGTTTTTGGACTGCGAGTATGCCTTGCGTGATTCGCGGGGAAACCTATATTCCAATTGCCCAATACGGCAAAAGCAACCGTGGACAGATGAAAACTGCGTATCGGCGCGGGCTGGCAAATCGGTATGGCAGCACGATGCAAACTATTGCTGGGATTCATTTTAACTATTCTTTTGCGCCGGATTTTTTCAAACAATACCATCAGTTGCAGGCAAACTGTGCAACTCTGCGTGATTTCACCGATCAAAGTTATATGCAATTGACCCGCAATGTTGTGCGTTATGGCTGGCTGATGCCTTATTTATTTGGCGCATCAAGTGCGGTTTGTAAGTCGTTTTTGAAAGGTTATCGGGCGCATTCTTTGGTGGAATTTAACTCTTCAACTTTGTATGAACCGTATGCAACTTCGCTGCGGATGGGGGATATTGGCTATCAAAATTTGCGTGAAGATGAGTTTGGAGTCAAGGCAAATTACAATTCATTGCACCATTATATTCACAGTTTGAATTCGGGAATGCAAACGCCGTGCGCTGAATATGCTCAAATTGGTAGCAAAAAACAGGGGCAATATCAGCAATTAAACACCAATGTTTTACAGATTGAGAACGAATATTATGCATCCGTGCGTCCGAAACCGAATATTAATTCAAGCAAAAAGCCGCTGGTGGCATTGGCTGAGGATGGTATTAATTATATTGAACTGCGTTCGTTGGACATCAATCCGCATCTGCCTCTGGGAATTGACGAACAGCAGACAGAGTTTTTAGAGGCGTTTTTGCTGTTTTGCCTGCTGGAAGAATCGCCCGCTATATCCAGCCGAGAGCAGTTTGAAATCGATAGAAACGACCAATTAGTGGCACACAAAGGCCGACAGCCGGAGTTAAATTTGATCCATCAAGAGCAACAGGTTTTATTGCAAGATTTAGGCAATACCATAATGGACAAAATTTTGCTATGCGCAGAGCTGCTGGGAGCTGGGAAGCAAGCGGCAGTTAAGGAAATCGGCGCAAGAATTACGCACTCGCAGCGCACACCATCAGCGATTATTTTGCAACAAATGCAGGCAAATAAGCAAGGTTTTTTTGACTACACAGATGCGCTATCAAAGCAGCATCAAAAAGATTTTATGGCGCAAAAAGTTGACAAGGCGCATTTTGCATATTTGGACCAACAGGCAAAAAAATCCTGCCAACAGCAATTTGCCATAGAACAAGCGGATAATATGTCATTTGATGAATATTTAGCAGACTATTTTCGGAGTAATTTAGATGGATAATCAGCCAACAATTTGTGCTTTGGCAAGTGCGATAGGGCAAGGAGGCATCAGCGTTGTGCGTATTTCTGGCGCTGCTGCTGGCACGATTGCCAAGCAAATGTTTGGGCAAATTCCTAAGCCTCGTTATGCGCATTATGGCTGGTTTATGGATGAAAATGGCACGCAAATCGACAAGGGGATTGCCTTGTTTTTTCCAGCGCCACACTCTTTTACTGGTGAAGATGTTTTGGAATTGCAAGGGCATGGAGGGCTACAAGTAGCGCGTTTGCTGTTGGATGCAGCGCTGGCTTTGGGAGCAACAGCCGCCGAGCCGGGGGAATTTTCCAAGCGCGGATTTCTGAATGGAAAAATGGATTTATTGCAGGCAGAAGCGGTGGCAGATATTATTGATGCCAGCTCACAGCAATCGGCACGTTCGGCTCTGAGGTCGCTATCTGGCGAGTTTTCTGCGCAAGTGAGTGCGTTGACAAAAGCGCTAATTGAGTTGCGAGTTTTTGTTGAAGCAACGATTGATTTTGCTGATGAAGAGATTGATTTTTTGGCATCTGGCGAGGTTGAAAACAAGCTTGGTAAAATCAAACAAGACATCCAAACTATTTTGGTATCTGCCGAGCAAGGAGCGATTTTGCGTGATGGTTTGAATATTGCAATTGTCGGCAAACCCAATGCTGGCAAATCTTCGCTGCTGAATGCTTTGACCAAACAGCCAAGCGCCATTGTAACCGATATTGCCGGCACAACTCGTGATGTGCTGAAAGAAACTGTGAATATTAACGGTATGCCGCTCAATATTATTGATACTGCTGGGCTGAGAGCGAGCGAGGACAAAATTGAGCAAGAGGGCATCAAAAGAGCACACAGCGAAATTGAGCAAGCCGATGCGCTGCTGTTGGTGTTTGATGCGCAAGATGGGGCAGCGGATTTGTCGATTTTGACAAGTGTTGACGATAAGGCAATTGTGCTGGTTAAAAATAAAATAGATTTGACTGGCGAGCCAGCAGTAGCAACGGTTGTAGATGGAAAAACCCAAATATCGCTATGTGCTAAAAATGCGCAAGGTATTGATTTATTGCAGCAAAAACTGGTAGATATTGCTGGTTTGAATGCTGTTGGTGAAGGAGTTTTATTGGCACGCAAACGCCATATTATCGCTTTGCAATCAGCACTTTCGTCCGTTGACAGCGCCCTTACGCAACTCGATGCTGATGCTTGTGAATTGTTGGCGCAAGATTTGCATCATGCCGCGCAAGATTTGGGGCAAATTACTGGCGAATTTTCGTCTGATGATTTGCTGGGCGAGATTTTTTCTTCTTTTTGTATTGGCAAATAAATTATGAGTATTAAAGCAAAATTCTACCTTTATTTGCTGGCAACAATTATTTTATCGCCGCTGCTATTTCGTCAGATGTTGATGTTTTATCAGTATCCTAATATTGTTGACGGAGCAATTACGCTGCTGGTTTTGTTTGTTTATTTGGGGCTTTATCTTTCGATTCGCAATGACTTTTTGTCGCCATTTGGTGATTTGCAAAAATGGGTAAATGATTATAATATCGACCAAAGTGCGCGTCTAAATGACAAGCAAAAAACCACCTTCCAGCCAGTTGCCACGGCGATTAACCACCTGATTGATGAAAATCAATATTTATACGATGATATGGAGGATATTTTGCACAAACAGGTGCAGCGTCTGAGCAAAAAAACTGCCTCGCTGAAAACGCTTTATAGCGTCTCTTCCAAACTCAATTCTATGTATTCTACTGCCGAGTTGTTTGAGTATTTTTTGGATATGTTTATGAAAATGACGCTGGCTTCTTCGGGCGCAGCAAGGAGTTTGGGCAATGATGGTGAGTTGCATTTGGTGGCAACTCAAGGGGTAATTGATGCAAAAGGGCAACAAAATAGTGTGCTAAATAGCGATTGTTTTTGCGGCGAAGTGGCAATGGCGCAGGATGCTTTTGTGCAGTTTAGCATTCATAATTGCGCCAAATGTGTGGGCAAAAAATCCGCAGTCAAAGCCAATGTTGGCACGATTTTCATCCCACTTAGATACCATGGCAAAACCTTGGGAATTTTCAATTTATTCTTTGACAGCGAACCATCTTTATCTTTTGACGAGCGCGCATTGCTTGAATCAATTGCCGATAATATCGCCATAGCGCTGGATAAATCGCGACTTGATGAAGAAACCAAACGGATGGAATTATCACAAGAAGGCTTGTTTTTATCGCAGGAAATTCACGATTCTTTGGCGCAAACTATTTACAGCTTAAAACTGCAAGCAACGGTTTTAAACGATATGCTCAAACAGGGCAAGCCCGCAGGTGCTGGTGAAAAAGTTGCCAGTTTGCAACGGAGTATCACCCAAGCCAACCAAGAGTTGAGGGAATTGATGTGTAATTTTCGCGTGCCGCTTGACCCAAAAGGAATTGAAGTTTCTCTGGAAAATTTGGTAAATCGCTTCAAAACCGAAGAAGGCATTGCCACTTATTTGCAAATCGAAGGTAAATTTGACCTCAGCCCCGAGACCGAATTGCAGATTATGCGTATCGCTCAAGAGGTTTTGTCAAACATCCGCAAACACGCCAAAGCGCGCAATGTGCGGATTTTGTTCAGCTCCCAACCGCATTGCCAACTGTTGATTGA
>VSKZ01000018.1 GCA_008364125.1 Candidatus Thioglobus sp.
AAGAAAGGTAAAAAAGGCGACAAAAACAAAGACAAAAAAGGTAAGAAAGGTAAGAAGGGCGACAAAAACAAGCAGCAAGTTGATAAAATCAACGACATTGTGCAGCGGCGCTGGGAAAGAAAATTGTATAAAAAGCCCAAAACACTGCTAATTCCACTTAATAAACCACAAAATAACAATGATAAAAACAATAAAAATCTTTGGTAGTTTATTTTTGCTCATCAGCGCTCCTGTTTTTGCAAAGGCAACAGCCAGTGTTAATCAAAATTGGTTTTATCCGGGCGATAAAGTTACTCTGACGCTCTCTGTAAGCAGCAATAGCGATAATGTCGCTTTTCCGACTATTAAAAATATTGGTGGATATTCAATTTTATTCACTGGAAGCCCGCAAAAAGATTATGAAAATGTCGTAAATGGAGTGCCCAATATAAAAACCAGCAAAGTTTATATTTTTGAGCCAACAAAAAGTTTGACAATTCCTGCTTATAATTTTTCAGTAAATGGAAAAAAGCAAACAACAAAGCCAATCAAAATTACTCTTAAAAAGCGATCTAAAAGCAAATCTGCCGATGATTATGTTTTAGAAATGACAATAGATAAGCCCCAATTTTTCTTCGGAGATGAGGCTAATTTAACCATTGCTTTTAAAAGTAAAAAAACCTTGCCTCCTAAAATTCGAGCTAATGTATCCTTGCCGAGAGCAAAAGATTTGCTGTTTATTCAATATGGAAAAGCCCATCAAAGCGCTGACAAAAAATACAATATTCACAAGTTGTATTTCAAAGTTAACGCGAATAATTTTGGCACTTTTAACATTCCAAGAGTGGTGGCAAATGTTGGTTATCTGGGCGGGGTGAGTCAAGGAAAAGTTATTCCAAACAAAAGACTTTACTCAAACCCTTTAAAATTCAAAGTGCTGCCTTTGCCGGATGATCTTAAGGTTTTTGGTGATTTTAAAATTTATGCTAGAGTTGACAAAACCAAAGTGGCACAAGGCAAAGCGGTTAATTTGACGCTTATTATTAAAGGCAATGGCAGTTTTAAAGACATTGAAGATTTTGATTTTGACATTGCTGGCACTACTATTTACAAGGATGATGCGCTGGTTAATTCCAAAAACTGGCAACAAAAATTTGCTATTATTGGCGCTAAGAATTTTACTATTCCGAGCCTGAGTCTTGATTTTTTTGACAAGATAACAAAAAAGAAAAAACACATCAGCACCAAGCCAATTTTTGTCCAAGTTAAGCAAAATGAACAGCTGATAAAGGCGACAACGAAGCAGCCTAAAATCGTTATTGACAATAAATTAAAATATTATTATTTACTGGCAGGAGTTGCTATCGGTCTGCTGATTGTTGTTGTATTCACTGCTTTTAAGCATAAAAAACCGAGCAAACAACCAAGTCTTATTAAGCAAATAAAATCAACTAAAAGCGACAAACAATTATTTGATTTGCTGTTGCCATTAGACCTGCCAGAGTTTGAGCCAGTGTTGCATCAATTAGAGCAAAATCTTTACCGAGGCGCAACGCACAAAATTAACAAAAAAGCCATTATTGCCATGGTTAAACTATAATATTATCAATATTATTACTTTGATACCACTATGATTAAACTCACCGAATACAGCCATGGGCAAGGCTGTGGCTGCAAAATATCCCCCAAAGTTCTTGACACAATTTTAGCATCATCAATTGAGCAACCGAACGATGCCAATTTATTGGTAGGCAATGATTCTCGCGATGATGCTGCTGCGTATGACATCGGCAATGGTGAGGCGATTATTAGCACTACCGATTTTTTTATGCCGATTGTTGATGACCCATTTACTTTTGGACGAATCGCTGCCACCAACGCACTTAGCGATGTATATGCGATGGGAGCAAGCCCGTTGATGGCAATTGCGATTTTTGGCTGGCCATTGGACAAATTGCCAGCAACAGTAGGGCAGCAGGTGATTGAAGGCGGCAGAAGCGTGTGCAAGCAAGCCAAAATAACACTGGCAGGCGGGCATAGTATTGATACACCAGAGCCGATTTTTGGCTTGGCAGTTACTGGAAAAGTGGCAATTTCGCAGCTGAAAAAAAATTCAACTGCCAAAGTCGGCGACAAAATATACCTCACAAAACCGCTTGGTATCGGCATTCTTACTACGGCGCAGAAGCAAAAGAAAATCACCCCAGATGATGAAAAGTTGGCAATTGAAACAATGTGTCAACTGAATGATATTGGCATAAAAATCGCAAAAATAGACGGTGTAAATGCGCTGACCGATGTTACTGGTTTTGGGCTCGGAGGGCATCTGGAAGAGGTTTGTTTGGGTGCAAAAGTATCGGCAATAATTGATTATCAGCGAGTGCCAATTTTGCCCAATATTAAAAAATACCTCAAAGCCGGCTGCTCTCCCGGCGGTGCACAGCGCAATTTTGACAGCTACGGGCATAATCTAAGCCCAATGAATAACGAGGTGCAATCCATTATTTGCGACCCCCAAACCAGCGGCGGACTGCTGATTATGGTGGCAGAAAATGGGCGAAAAGAATTCAAGCAAGTTATGCGCAGCGCCGGTTTTGAGTTGGAGGCGATTGGAGAAATTGTCGCCAGAACAAGTCTAATTGTGCAAATTAATGAGTGAATTAACCCAAATAGCAGCAGCAGATTTTTCCCGCCTGTTTGCAGAAAATATACCTTTAATCGACACCAGAGCGCCAGTGGAATTTACCCAAGGTGCTTTCCCAAACGCTGATAGCTTGCCGTTAATGAGCGATGATCAGCGCACTTTGGTTGGCACTTGTTACAAAAATCATGGGCAACAGGCGGCTATAAATCTTGGGCATAAATTATTGCAAGAAAGTGGCAAGCAGCAGCGAGTTGACGGATGGATTAAATTTATCAAAAAACACCCAAACGGAGCGATTTATTGCTTTCGTGGCGGACTTCGTAGTCAAATATCTCAGCAGTGGATTTTTGACAAATCAGGCATTGATTATCCACGAATTACTGGCGGCTACAAGGCGTTGCGCCGATTTTTACTGGATGAAACTGACAGGATTATGGGGCAAATTACGCCAATTATTATCGGCGGACAAACTGGCTGTGGCAAGACTTTGTTGCTGGATAAATTGCAAAATAAAATTGATTTAGAGGCTTTGGCAAATCACCGTGGCTCGGCTTTTGGCAATACTACTACGAAGCAGCCGACACAAATTAACTTTGAAAATTCCTTGGCAATTGCACTGATTAAGCAGCAAAAATCGGTGCTACTGTTTGAAGATGAGGGCGCAAATGTTGGCACGGTGCATATTCCAAAATGCGTGCAGGCAAAGACTGCTGGCGCTAAATTGATATTGCTTGAAGCCACGCTGGAACAGCGCCTTGAAGTTAGTATGGATGCTTATGTTGTCAATATGCAAAAAGATTTTAAAGCACAAGATGGTGAAAATGGCTTTGATAATTTTGCCAATTATTGGCTTGAAAGCTTGCAAAAAATCCAAAAACGCCTCGGCTTGGAGCGCTATAAATCTCTGCTGATAATGGTAAATGATGCGCTTACGCGTTATCAAAAGCAGGGCGACAACAGCGGTTTTTACCCAGTTATAGAGACTTTGCTGATTGATTATTACGACCCGATGTATGATTATCAAATTCAAAAAAAGATGGATAGAGTAGTTTTTAAAGGCGACTCTGATGCGATTTTGCATTATCTAAAAGACAAAGTTAAATAATTTATCTCAAAACTAACTAAAAATCACGCAGCCCAATTTTGATGTCGGTAACGGGTTTGGCGCGGCAGGCGAGGATTTCTCCATTTGACAGAGGCACTAAACATTCTTGGTGGTCAACATCGCCTGATAATAATAATAAAATGCAAGAGCCACAATGCCCTTGGCGGCAAGAGTGGTTGAGTATTACATTGTGCTCTTCCAACTCAGTCAGGATTGATTGTTCGCCATAAACATACAGTGATTCGGTTTTGCCGTTGATGTTGTCAACATCAATTTTTAGCATTGAAAAAGAGCCGTTTTAAAGCTTAAATTCGCCAAAATCATTATCATCAACATTGATATTATTATCAATTGCACTAACCAAATATGAGGTTATTTCCGTTTCCTGCGGCGCTACTTGAACGCTATCGGATTCTAACCAATGGTTAATCCACGGCAGCGGGTTGGCGCGATCTGCAAAAATCGGTTCAAGATCCAGCGCGCGCATCCGCACATTGGTAATATATTCCAAATATTGCTTCAAAATTTCGGCGTTTAGCCCAATCATAGAGCCATCGCGGAACAAATATTCTGCCCATTCTTGCTCTTGCTCACAGGCTTCTTTAAACATATTAATCACCTCGCCTTTGCACTCTTGGGCAATTTTTTGCATATCTGGGTCGTCCTTGCCTTTGCCCATCAAATTGAGAATATGTTGCGTTCCTGTAAGGTGCAGCGCCTCATCTCGGGCAATCATCTTGATAATTTTGGCGTTGCCCTCCATCATTTTTCGTTCAGCAAAGGCGAATGAGCAAGCAAATGAGACATAAAAACGGATGGCTTCAAGAATGTTGACTGAGACGATTGTCAGGTATAGTTTTTTCTTTAAGCAATATAAATCCATATTCACTTCTTTGCCGCCGATGTTGAGCTTGCCTTCGCCGTGTAGTAGGTAGAATTGCGTGCATTTAATCAGTTCATCGTATTTTTTAGACACACTTTCAGCACGCTTGATGATTTCATCGGTTTTCATAATATCGTCAAACACCACTCCCGGCTCGTTGACGATTGCGCGAATAATATGGGTGTAAGAACGAGAATGGATGGTTTCGGAAAACGACCAAGTTTCAATCCAGTTTTCCACCTCTGGCAGCGATACAATCGGCAAAAAAGCTATACTCGGACTTCTACCTTGGACAGAATCAAGCAAAATTTGATATTGCAAATTAGAAATAAAAATGTGTTTTTCATTTGGAAGTAGTTTGGCAAAATCTATTTTATCCTTAGTAACATCAATCTCTTCTGGTCGCCAAAAAAACGAAAGCTGCTTTTCTGTCAGCTTCTCAAACATCTCAAATTTTTGCTTGTCAAAACGAGCAACATTCACCGTATTGCCAAAAAACATCGGCTCGGTCAGCGTGTCGCTAATATTTTTGGTGAAAATACTATATGACATTTTTTACTCCTTTATAATTTGCAAACGCCATCAGAACAGGCGTTGTCGTCTTCGAGCATATTATCACCAGCACCATCGCGAGTTGTATGATAGTAGAGGGTTTTAACACCGTATTTGTATGCTGTTAGTAAGTCCATTAAAAATAGTTTCATCGGCACTTTGTTGTCTTTATAGAGTGCCGGGTCATAATGAGTGTTGGCAGAAATTGATTGGTCCACAAACTTTTGCATAATGGCACATAATTGTAGATAACCCTCGTTGCCTTTGATGTTCCAGAGCAATTCGTATTGATTTTTAAGGCGCTCATATTCTGGCACAACTTGTTTAAGCAGACCGTCTTTTGATTGCTTGGTGGTAATAAAATTGCGCGGCGGCTCGATGCCGTTGGTTGAATTTGAAATTTGCGATGAGCTTTCGCAGGGCATAATAGCTGTCAGCGTTGAGTTTCTGAGCCCAGTTTTGACGATGTTTTTGCGCAAAGTGTCCCAGTCCAATTGCAAATCAGTGGTGCAAAAATCGTTCACATTTTGCTTGAAAGTGTCTATCGGCAGGATGCCTTTGGCGTATAAAGTTTGCTCAAATAGTGGGCAAGCGCCTTTTTCTTTGGCAAGATTGTTGGAGGCTTTGAGAGAATAATATTGCAAGGCCTCAAAGGTTTTATGAATCAGCTCATTGCCAGAGCCATCAGAATATTTAGCGTTGTTTTTTGCCAAATAATAAGCCAGATTTGTAACCCCAATTCCCAGCGTTCTGCGATTCATACTGGCAATATGCGCCGCTTTAATTGGATAATTTTGGTAATCTAATAGCGAATCCAAAGCGCGGACGATAATGTCGGTGATTTGCTCCAATTCGTCCAAACTCTCCAATGCCCCAAGATTGACCGCTGATAGTGTGCATAAAGCGATTTCGCCGTTTTCATCCTGCACGGAATACAAAGGCTTGGTCGGCAGGGTGATTTCCATACATAGATTAGATTGCCGCACTGGCGCAAGTTTTGCATCAAATGCGCCATGAGTGTTGCAATGATCAACATTTTGCACATAAATCCGCCCAGTGTTAGCGCGTTCTTGCATAAAAGTTGCAAACAATTCGCGCGCCCTGATGGTGTTTTTGCGCAGTGAATCGTCTTTTTCATATTTCTCATACAGGCGCTTAAACTCCTTTTGGTCGGCAAAAAATGACTCGTATAAACCCAGCGCTTCGTCTGGTGAAAAGAGGGTAATATTGCCGTCTTCGACAAAACGCTGATACATCAGGCCGTTAAATTGCACGCCGTAATCCAAGTGGCGCACCCCAAACTGATGCTTTTTTGTTCGGCGTTAATTTGATGCACAAAATTATCCATCCTGCCTTCAACGCCTTTGTTATAAGAATATTGCCCGCTTTTTAATTGTTTAGAACTGGTTGTGTCCAATGAATTTTTATCAAAATTTGTGCAATTCAAATCCCCTGATATTACATAAACAAAAGACCGTTCTGGGTGTCCGTGAATACGAGTTGCAGCATTTTTGTCCCAATGTAGCAAGCCTAACCAGCAGTTGTCGTTGTTAATAATAATATTTCTGGCGTAATTTTGCGTGTCAAAAGGCAAGTTTTTTGCATCTATTTCTGTTGCCAAAGTTTGCATTTGTTTGACAGCCAAATCACAATCACCTCGCGCAATTAGCTTGCACAAAGCTTGAAAATCAAAATTAGTTGGGTGTTTGTAATCGTAGTTCTGAATTTTTTTAAGCATTGTTTTGTAGCGCCTTTCCTGTTTTAATTAAACGATTTAATAACTCTGTTAGTTTCACTTTATCAAGATTAATATTGCAAACTAATAATCTAAATACTAATTTTTTTTGTATGTAAGCAAGAGCAAATAAGGCCTGCTCACTTTGCAATAATTTGCAGCGCAATTTTTGGTTAAAAACATTGGCGTTTGGTGCTTTAAAGCGGAAACACAAATTAAAAGAGCTGCGCTCAACCACCATTTCTAACTCATCATTAGCAATGATAAAATTTTCAGCAAATTTTACCAATTTATAATAACCCTCAACTCTATCAGCAAAACCTTGCCTGCCATAAAACTTCCAATCTAAAAACCATTTTAAACTATCCACCCGCCGACCACATTGCAACGAATTAGCCCCACTGTCAGCAATTTTATCGCGAAAAATATAGCTATTATCGCCATCAGCGCAAGTGCAAGACAATAAATTTTGTTGCTTTAATAACAAAAAATTACACATCAAATTACTGCCGAGCATTTTGTGAAAATCCATAGTAAAAGAATCCAATTGCTCAATAGCGCTTAAAAATTTGCCTTTTAATGTTGCGCTCATTATTGCTGCTCCGCCCCAAGCTCCATCACCATGCAGCCAAAAATTGTGCTTATTTTTTAGTTGTATCAACTTTTCAATATTGTCATAAGCGCCACGCACTGTTGTTCCCAGAGTGGCACATACAAAAAACGCTATGCCGCCGCTATTTTGGGTATTTTGAATGGCTTTTTCCAGCGCCAAAATATCCATTTCGCCGTTGTTATCGGTCGGCACTTTTATCAAATTATCAGTGCCGATGCCGAGAATATTTGCCGCTTTGTCCAACGAATAATGCGCATCACAGCTAACAAAAGCTCGCAATGGCTGGCTGGAAAACAAACCTTGTTGCTTGGCGTTTTTTAATGCCTGATTGCGCGCCACCATCATCGCAATCATATTTGCATTGCTCGATCCGGTGGTCATTTGCCCTTCGCCATTTTTAAAACCAACAATATCAAGCATTTGCCCAAGCATATAGTTTTCCATCAAAGTTGCAACTGGTGCTGATTCAAAAGTGCAAGATGAGGTGTTGCTAAAAGCAGCAATAATCTCGCCCAAAATTGAGGGCATATTAGCGCCAGTCCACATACGATTTGCAAAGCCGCTGTGATTAGTGTCGGGGGAATAGTCTAAATATTGCTGCGTCCAGACAAATAACTGATCCCAGTCTTGCTCTGAGGGCTTTTCCAATTCTAATATTTCGCCCAATTGGGCAGCAGATTTGTGCTTAATTAAGCGTTTGCCAGTTTTTAAATCGGCGTTTTGTAATGTTTGTGCTATTTTTTCAAGCAGTTCGTGGTCTTGCATTAACAGCCCTAATTAGGCTTTTTTGTTCAGCCACACCATCAGCAAACTCAGTAGCAAAATTGACAAAGCCGCATTAGCCAAACCAGTGTCTATGCAGGAATTAGGTGCTAAAAATGTAGCATCGCAAGCGGCTTTATTTACCACCTTCCAAGTTGGATTCCAACCAAGTGGAGTAAAAATATGGAAAAACACTGCACCTGCCATCACTGCTGATGCCAACAGTCCGCCGATACAATGCAATTTTTTTCTATGACTCCATAATACAACCGGCGCTATCAGCACCAAAGCAGTTGTCAACTCAGCAACGCCAATTAAAATAGCGCCATATTCGCCAAATAGACTACCCAAAGTCGGGCTGATAGTGTTGCTCATCCAAGTGCCAATGGTGCTAAAAATGTGTTCTGGTTCAAGCGCTGATTTGTCAAATTTGTAAAATAATGAGGTGATAAATACATACGCTGACCATAATGCAATTAGCCAGCTAATCACTACCACCGTTGTGTTTTCGAGGTTTTTTGTATTTTCCATTGCTTGCTCCTTATTATTTTGATAGGTTTATTTTAAACGCTTTAATGCAGCACTTGTATCTAATATACCTTTAACTTTTGCAGCTGCTTCTGGCAGTGAATTGGCCTCTTTTGTATGCCAAAGCACCAAACTTGCTGCCAACACCAAGCCATCGTAAAACATACCTTTTTCGCCAGCAAGCGCTGCTTTTCCAAGATTGACAGTGTGCTGTGCCAATGCTTCAATATCATTTTCCACGCTCAAACCCTGCGGCAAAGCAATAGCGCGCAATTCTTGCTCGATGCCCAAAGACTTCGGCTCAATATCCACTCTGTCCTTTTCCTCCTCGCCCTGATAAGACACCATCAGCCCTTTTTGTCGCAATGAAGGCACAACTCCGCCCTCAACTCCACGCACCAATAATGCACTGTCCATACCGCTAACAGCTGCTAAATGCGCATAAATCGGCGGATAAGGTTTATGCACATAGCCCAAAATTGAGTGCGTGGTTTTGCCTCTTAGCGGGGCAATCAGCGTTTCCACAGTGTTAATAACTGTGCGTTTTATCAGGCGCTCGCGTAATGGCACCAAATCGTGCAAACCACTACAATAGCTGGCTTGGTCAATATAACTCCAACCAATGGCAGGGTTTTCCAAGCGCTTTTTTGCCTGTTCGGTTGAGATGTCAACATCCACTCCCAGCGCCTGATTAATGTGCCGATGGGTCAGCCCAAATTTCGGCGAAACTCTATCCAAACCGTGAATAACTGTTGGTAGTCCCAATTCTGCCAACAAAGGCGGCAAAAAAGCTGAAATCGGAATGGAACGATTATAGCCACTATACGGCTCGCCCAAATCCACCAATTTATCAACATCAACCTGTTGTTTGTCGCTCATAGCAAGAATAGCAGCCAGAATACCTTCATTTTCATCCATCGTTTCACGCTTCATCCGCAAAGCAATCAAAAAAATCGCTGCTCTCACATCGTCAATCTTGCCGCCTAAAATCGCTTGCATACCGTCTCTGGCCTCTGCAAAAGCAATGTCTTTGCTCAAATCTGGCCCGGTGGCAATACGCTGAATAATGGATTTTAAAAGTTCTTCTGCTTTCATAAATTTATGTATATTTTGTGGTTTTCTTGTTTGACAGCATAGGTTTGCATATTTTCCACTTGTTCATCAAGGCTATCACCTGTTGCCAAATCAAAACTATAACCGTGCAACGAACATTTGACCCGATTGCCTTTTATACAGCCCAAAGTCAGCTCAATATCTTCGTGCGGACAGCGGTTTTCTGCCGCATATAACACGCTATTATTCATAGTTACAAATACTTTTTTGCCATCAACTATTGCCCCGACCATCGTGCCTTCTCTGGGCGCAGAATTTAGCACTTTGACCCACATCAGAAAAAGCTCCAAACGCTGTTTTTATCTAATTGAGCAGTGCATTTTTGCAATTGGTGTTTATAATTTTTGGCATTTTTTCCCACTTTTTTGGCAATTTTTATCAGCCAATCTTTGTGCTTGTGATTATTACGATTAAAGCCGCCATGCCCTTCGTGGTATGCCAAATATTGATTATAAGCATCGGTTTTTTTGATACCTGAGCGTTTTTCAGATTGCCCCATATACCAGCCAATAAAATCTACGGCATCAGCAAAATCGTTGCGGTCGGCGTCAGAATTGCCAGTTGAATTTTTATACCAATCCCAAGTGCCATCCACCACCTGTGCATAGCCATATGCACTGGTAGGACGGCTCCACGGCACGATACCGAATAATTTGTCCCGTGGCGGTTTTGCATCTGAGGCAAAATTTGATTCTTGATAAATAATTGCTAATTGCACATAAATAGGCGCGCCATATTTTTTTTTCGTTGCCTTTATCGCCTTATACCAGCTGACTTTTTCGTCCATCAAAGAACAAATATTATCAACTTCAATAGCAGGAGATGAAAAAAAACAGCCACTTAATAATAATGGCAGTAAAAATAGCGCGATTTTTTTCATTATTTTGACAAAAATACTTGATAAATAATAACCGCTTGGGTAATAAACAAAACTGCAAAAAGTGCCTTTATAACACCATCTGATAATGATTTAGCGCCAAGTGATTTCAGCAAATCTACCTCAGTTGCCACCAGCCCTTTTTCGGATGTTTGTGTGTTAAAAATCACCCTCGTGCCGACTTGCATACGCTCTTTGTTGGATATATTTTTTTGATGCACAAAATACTCTTCACCATCATCACCAACTATAAAACCATAGCCCTTAGTGCCAAATTTTGATATTTTTCCTGTTGTTTTTTTACTCATTTCTACTCCTGTTTTTTACGCAAACAATAAGTTGCTTTTTCCATAAATTTCACCCCAAATTGCTGGTATTTTGGCTCATTTTTGATGTCGTCAAAACAGCCTAACTGCTGGCATTCAAAGCGTTCAAAAAGTGCATTTACCGCTGTTTCATCAATTGCAAAAGGTGGCGGACTTGATTGCTCCTGCGGATAATTTAATGTCAATAATAATATCTGGCAATCGGCTGGTATTATAGCGTATAAATGCTGTGCATATTTTGCCCTTAAATTTACAGGCAAGGCAATCAGCGCCGCTCTGTCATAAACAGCGCTAACAGCTTGAAGATGACCTTCATCAAGGGCAAAATAATCACCACAAAAAATACGGATATTATTGCCATTATAAACCTTGAAATTACTCGCCTGTTGCACGCTATAAGCGATGGCATTTTCCTGAAAAAAAGCATCAGCTGCCAGCGAACTTAATTCCACCCCAATCACCTTATAACCCTGTTTGAGCAAATACAACATATCCAAACTTTTGCCACACAAAGGCACAAAAACCGTGCTGCCTTGCTCCAATTTCAAGCAATCAATATATTCAATTAGCCGAGCATTGGTATCGCCTTTATGCCAGCCGGTTTCGCCATTTTCCCAACGCTGCATCCAATCTGTCATTTTTTATCCTTTATAATTTATAATATGCTTATGAATTTCAAAAAGCCAAGTCGCAAAGCATTTATGCAGTTTACCTTGCTTATTTTAGCAATTTTTGTCATTCGTGCGTGGCAACAACAAGATTTAAGCGCCGGCACTGTTCCGAGTTTCACTTCTAAAACCCTCAGCGCCGAGGTTATCAATAGCAATCCTGTGCCAAATCAGGCGTTTTTAATCCATTTTTGGGCAACTTGGTGTCCGCTTTGCAAGTGGGAAAACGACAATATTCAGGCTCTTAGCGCTGATTACAAAGTGCTAAATATCGCGATACAATCAGGTTCTGACGCTGACATTAAGCAATATGCTCAAAAAAATAATATGCGCCTTGATAATATTATCAACGACAACTCTGGCTCATTGGCAAAATTATTTGGTGTTAGCGGCACTCCGAGCAGCTTTTTTGTCGGCAAGGATGGCAAAATTGAGTTTGTTGAAGTTGGCTATATTACCACACTCGGATACCGCCTACGCCTTTGGTGGGCTGGATTGTGAGATGGAATACGCAGGTTGATAGCTTGCTGGAAAATCAAAATTGGCAACAACTGATGGCTTTTTTAGCATTTAATAATTAGAAAAACCATAAGCAGATTAGACTATAATTTATTTTTTAAATTACGAATGGATGGTTATGGAATTTATTATACAAAATTGGCTGGCTCTTGCTATTATTGCGCTGGCGCTTATTTGGATTGTGCGGATTTACAACAATCTGGTTTCTTATAAAACTCAATATAAAAACGGCTTTGAGCAAATATCGGTGCAACTAAAACGCAGATTGGATTTGATTGAAAACTTAGTTGATATTGCCAAAAAATATATGGAGCACGAAAAAGAAACTTTAATGGCAGTAACCAACGCGCGCTCTGGGCTTTTGCAGGCAACACAAGCGGCAGATAAAAACCCCGGTGATGCAGCATTGATGGCAAATTTACAGACAACGCAAGCGACATTTGAAGGTGCGCTTGGCGGTTTTAATCTAAAAATGGAAGATTATCCAGACCTCAAAGCCAGCGAAAATATGTTGCAACTTAGCGAACAAATGACCAGCACAGAAAATCGTATTGCCGCTGCCCGTCAGGGTTATAACGATTTAGTGCAAAAATTCAATGAATACAAAAAATCATTTCCGAATGTGCTTTTTGCATCGTCATTTGGTTTTGGCACTGACGCGAATAATTTGGAATTTAGCGAAAGCGTTGAAGAGCTAAATAAAGCGCCGAAAAACTTATTTGTTTAAGCGAATTTAAGCCTTAATTTTCAATTATGGATTTTAGAGAGCATCAAAATAATGCCAAGAAAAACTCCCGTATTATCTGGTTTTTGTATATTTTACTACTGCTGGTTTCTTCGTTTTTAATCGGCTGGACGCTGGTTGTTGGGCTTAATCTGGCTAGTTTTTATCAGCCCGAATACGAGCAATATAGCTTTTGGCAAAATCTTTCTGATGCTAATCATCAAGCTTTTAATAGTGCGCAAATCAAGTTGCTGCTTGGCGTTTCAGCGGCTACTTTTGTGGTGCAAGGGCTGACTACTTTATTTGGTTTTATGCAAAAATCTGATGGTCACAAAGTTGCCAGAGCGTTTGATGGCATATTAATAACCGAAGATAGCGCCAGCGATTTTGCACAAAAACAGGCGCTCAATATCGTTGCCGAACAAGCCTTAGCCGCCAGCATTCCGACCCCCGCTTTTTACTTAATCGCAGAATCTGGCATCAATGCTTTTGCCGCAGGAAAAACCCAAAATAATGCCATTGTCGCTGTTACTCAGGGCGCTTTGGACAACTTTAATCGCGATGAACTTTCTGGCGTAATTGCCCACGAAATCGGGCATATTGTCAACCAAGATATTAAGCTAAATATCCAAATTTCTGCCTTTGTATTTGGTTTTACAGCGCTGTTTTTCTTGGCGCGATTTCTGTTTTATCAAGCCGCTTACAATCGCCGAATGGACGGACGGGCAAAAATTATAATGTTAGTAATTGCCATTATTATCGCCGTGGTTGGCGCTTTGACGGTGTGGATGGGGCGCATTTTGCAAGCCGCTATGAGCCGGCAACGGGAATATTTGGCAGATGCCTCTGCGGTGCAATTTACGCGCTATCCAGATGGATTAGTGCGGGCGTTTGAGGTGTTAAAATCTGGCAAGAAATCTACCAAAATGACCCATCCATCATCCAAAGAATATGCCCATGCAATGATGTTTGGCATTGGCGGCGAGCTGTTTTCCACTCATCCGCCGCTTGAAAAACGCATTGCCAGAATTCAGAAAAAAAACTAATGTCAATTGATATTAAAACAGCTGATGAAATAGTAAAAATGCGCAACGCTGGGCGCTTGGCATCCGAGGTGCTGGATATGATTACGCCGTATGTTAAAGCTGGAATTAGCACTGGCGAATTGGACAAAATCTGCCACGATTTTATTGTCAATGTGCAAGGTGCAATTCCCGCTCCTTTGAATTATCACGGCTTCCCAAAATCCATTTGCACCAGCATAAATAGCGTGGTGTGTCACGGTATTCCAAGTGATAAAAAACTCAAAAAAAGCGATATTGTCAATATTGATATTACCGTCATCAAAGACGAATATCACGGCGACACCTCCAAAATGTTCATCATCGGCAAAGCCAGCGTCAAGGCACAGCGCATTTGCCGCATCGCCCAAGAATGCCTCTACATCGGCATTAAACAAGTAAAACCCGGCATCCATCTGGGCAAAATCGGCAAGGCAATCGGCGCTCATGCAAAAAAAAATAATTGCTCAATAGTGCGTGATTATTGCGGCCACGGCATCGGCAAGCTGTTTCACACCGAGCCGCAAGTTGTGCATTATGACGATGGCAACATTGAAAACAGCCCGATTTTAGAAGAGGGGGCAACTTTCACCATTGAACCGATGGTCAATCTGGGCAATTTTGAGGTTACAACTTCCAAGCTTGACGGCTGGACAGTAACCACCAAAGACCGCTCACTTTCCGCACAATGGGAGCATACGATTTTAGTAACAAAATCTGGCTACGAAATCTTGACGCTTAGAGACGAAGAGCAGGTTAAATAAGTGCTAAAATAACGCTTTATTTTTATTTTGTAAAACTGTGAAACGCATCCGCAACTATTTTATCTCTGGGCTATTATTTTGGATTCCTCTGGGTTTTAGCGTTGTTATTATCAGGTTTTTCCTAAATCTGGTTGACAATCTTATTCCAGAGCAATATCTGCCTCAATCTTTGCTTGAATTTAGCGACAAAATCCCCGGTTTTGGCGTTATTTTGGCGTTATTTATTATTATCATTACCGGAATATTAGTCAATAATTTTATTGGGCGCAAATTGCTCAAAATTTGGGACAAATTGCTCAACAAAATCCCCGGATTTAGAGGCATTTACAACGCCTTAAAACAGCTATCAGACACGATTTTTAGCCCATCTGGCAAAAGCTTCAAAAAAGCATTATTGGTTCAATATCCTCGTAAAGGTATGTGGACAATCGCCTTTCAAGCTGGCGATTATCACGGCGAAATTGAAGACAAAATCGGCAAAAAAATCATCAATATTTATGTGCCAACCACCCCAAATCCAACTTCTGGCTTTTATATTATGCTGCCAAAAACCGATGTAATTGAGCTGGATATGAGCGTTGACGAGGCCTTCAAATTGATTATTTCTACCGGCGTAGTTGCGCCAAAACAAGTAAAAACTAAGGAAAAATTATGAGTATGAGAACAAATTATTGCGGCGAATTAGCCCAAGCAAACATCGGGCAAAAAGTGCAAATTTGCGGCTGGGTAAATCGGCGCAGAGACCACGGCGGAGTGATTTTTTTGGATGTGCGCGACAAACGCGGAATTGTGCAAGTCGTCATCAATCCCGACAATAGCGATTTTTCCCTCGCAGAAACCATCAGGAGCGAATTTGTGTTGCAAATCAGCGGCGCAGTAATTGCGCGTGAGGCAAATTTAATAAACCCAAAACTTGCCAGCGGCGAGATTGAAATAGTTGCAGAAAAAATCACAGTTTTAAACGCCTCCAAGCCGATTCCTTTCCAAATCGATGCGGTGGACACCTCCGAAGAAGTGCGCCTCAAATATCGCTACTTAGATTTACGCACAAACATTATGCAACAAAGATTGCGGATGCGTTCAAAGGCAACGCATTTTATGCGCGAGTTTATGGATAAAAACGATTTTATAGACATTGAAACCCCATTTTTAACCAAGGCAACTCCTGAGGGTGCGCGCGATTATTTAGTGCCTTCGCGCACTTATCCGGGCGAGTTTTTTGCCCTGCCACAATCGCCGCAACTTTTCAAGCAACTGCTGATGATGTCTGGTTTTGAGCGCTATTATCAAATCGTCCGCTGCTTCCGAGACGAAGATTTGCGTGCCGATCGTCAGCCCGAATTTACCCAGCTTGATGTGGAAACTTCGTTTATGGACGAGGCAGAAATTATGGCACTGATGGAGCAAATGACGCGCGGCTTATTCAAGGCAACAATCGATGTGGATTTGGACGCAAAATTTCCAAGCATAACTTATGCTGATGCGTTGCAAAAATACGGTGTTGACCGCCCAGATATGCGCATTCCGCTGGAAATTGTCAGCGTTGATGAATTGATGAAAAAGGTTGATTTCAAAGTCTTCAACGCCCCAGCAAATGACGCAAAATCACGCGTTGCGGCAATGAAAGTTTCTGCCACCCTATCGCGCAAACAGATTGACGATTACACCAAATTTATCTCAGTTTATGGAGCAAAAGGTTTGGCATATATCAAAGTCAATGAAGACGGTTTACAATCGCCGATTATCAAATTTTTAGGCGATGATGTTGCTGATGAAGTGGTGAAAAAACTGGCAGCAAAAGCTGGCGACATCATCTTTTTTGGCGCTGATAAAACCAAAATAGTGAACGAATCTCTGGGCAATTTAAGAGAGAAAATTGCCCAAGATTTAGATTTATATACCTGCGATTGGGCGCCAATTTGGGTGATAGATTTTCCAATGTTTGATACAGCAGATGACGGCTCACTCAGCGCCATTCACCATCCATTTACCGCTCCGAGCGTTGATGCAAAAACCTTGGAAAGCACCGCCAGCACCGCCCTATCTCGCGCTTATGATTTAGTAATAAACGGCTCAGAAGTCGGCGGCGGCTCAATCCGCATTCACCAAGTTGAAATGCAGCAAACCGTCTTAAAATTACTCGGCATTGCCGATGACGAAGCGCAAGACAAATTCGGCTTCCTCCTAAACGCCCTACAATACGGCTGCCCTCCCCACGGCGGTATGGCTTTCGGCATAGATAGATTAGTAATGCTAATGAGCGGCACAGACTCCATCCGCGATGTAATCGCCTTCCC
>VSKZ01000019.1 GCA_008364125.1 Candidatus Thioglobus sp.
CTTGCGTGCTCGGGGGCATATTCTTAAACCAATTATTATGATTGGGCAGCATGGGCTGAGTGAGGCGGTGTTGGCGGAGCTGGCGGTGAGTATGACTAAGCATGAGCTTTTGAAAATCAAAATTCGTGCGGATGATAAAGAGGATAGGCAGAGGATGATTGACGATATTATCCGTATTACTAAGGCGCATTTGATACAGGTGATTGGTGGGGTGATGGTGATTTATCGCGCATTTGATGAAGAGCCGCAAATTATTTTGCCGCGTAGATAATGAAAATAGCCATCAGCGCTGCCGAGACTTCTGGCGATTTGATTGGCGCTAAATTGGTGGCGGCGTTAAAATTCCAAGATGCTGATGTGCAAATTTTTGGGCTGGCTGGCGACAAAATGGCCAGCGCTGGATGTGTCAAATTGTGGGAGCAAAAGCGCGTAAATGTGATGGGATTTAGCGAAGTTGTGCGTAAATTGCCGGCTTTGTTGCAGCTTAGAAAAAGCATTATCAGGCGTTTTTCCAATGACAAACCAGATGTTTTTATCGGCGTGGACGCTCCTGATTTTAACTTTAAAATTGAGCGAAAATTAAAGAAACGAGGCGTTAAAACCGTGCATTTTATTTCGCCTTCGGTGTGGGCGTGGCGGCAGAATCGGATTAAGAAAATAAAAAAATCTACCGATTTGGTGTTGTGCCTGTTTCCTTTTGAGGTTGATTTTTATAAAAAGCACCAGCAGCGCGCAGCCTTTGTCGGGCATCCTCTGGCAGAGGTTTTGCACCCAAGAACAGCATATAAAAGTAGCAAAACTATTTTGCTGCTGCCCGGCTCGCGCACAAGTGAAATCAGCAGATTGTTGCCAGAAATGCTAGCAGCAGCAGCGATTATGAAAAAGCAAGACGAGCAACTGAATTTTCATTTGGCATTGGCAAATGACGAACTGCTTGATTGGGCGAAGCCATTAGCACAAAAGGCGAATGTTACTGTTTCTACTTTTGATGCGCACCAGCGAATGTCGCAGGCGGATTTGGCGCTGGTGGCGAGTGGCACGGCGGCTTTAGAGCTGGCGTTGCTTGGCGTGCCGATGGTGGTGGTGTATAAATTGTCGGCTTTTAGTTATTTTATTGCTACAAAATTAGTCAAGATTAAGCAGGTGAGTTTGCCGAATATTATTGCTGGCAAATCTTTGGTGCCCGAACTTATTCAAAATGATGCGAATGGGGAGAATATTGCCGAGCAGGCAATGGCAGTTTTGCACGGTGATACCGAGGCTTTGGCGCAAGAATTTAAGCGTATTCATCAGCAATTAAATCAAAACGCAAGCGCAGAATCAGCGCGCATTATTCGTGAGTTTGTCGGTGAATAAAGTTGCCGATATTGTTGCAAACGCACTCAAAGAGGACATTGGCACTGGCGATGTTTCGGCTAATTTGCTGGATGATAAAAGCGTATCCGCGCAAATTATTGCTCGGCAGCAGGCAGTTGTTTGCGGGATTGAATATGCACAGACGGCGTTTTTGTTGCTGGATAACACTCTGCAAATCAACTGGCATTTTAGCGATGGCGATACAATTCGGGCATCGCAAGTTTTATGCACTTTGTCTGGCGGCGTTAAAGGAATTATTAGCGCCGAGAGGGTGGCGCTGAATTTTTTGCAAACGCTGTGTGCCGTTGCTACGCAAACCAAGCGGCTGGTAAGTAAAATTGCCCATACTAACGCTCAATTATTGGATACCAGAAAAACATTACCGGGGCTGCGATTGGCACAAAAATATGCGGTTCGATGTGGTGGTGGGGTCAATCATCGCTTGGGTTTGTTTGATGCTTTGCTACTGAAAGAAAATCATATTATTGCCGCTGGTTCAATTGCCAAAGCCGTGGAACTTGCAAAGGAAAAGCATTTGAAATTGCCTTTGATTGTTGAGGTTGAAAATCTTGCACAGCTTGGCGAAGCTCTGGATTTAACTGGAATTAGCAGAGTTTTGTGCGATAATTTTTCAATCAATGATTTAGCGCAAGCGGTAAAAATGGCAGACCGAAAATTGCTTTTAGAGGCCTCTGGAAATATTGACGATAGCACCATTGTTCAGGTGGCAGAAACGGGAGTTGACTATATTTCCACCGGCGCTATCACCAAAAATATCGCTGCCATAGATTTGTCATTGCGCTTTACCTGAAGCAAAAAAAACTGGTGATAATAGGCTGTCTTTGCTGTTGTATTTGAGGGGCTCAAAGTTTTCATCGACTACAAAGCCGCCAGCATTTTGCAAAATACAAACCCCAGCAGCCGTGTCCCATTCGCAGCAAGGTCCAAATCTGGGGTAATAATCAAAGTTGCCTTGGGCGATTTCACAAAATTTTAAGGCGCTACCGAGGTGTTTTAATTGGTATTTTCCAAGCTTTGCCAAATGCGTTTTTAGTTGCATATTGTGCGCTGAATAATGCCCGATTAGCACGCGTTTTGGCTGCTTGGAAATGCAGGCTCTGATTGGTTTACTGGTGTTATTTTGGTGTTTGTAGGCAGCGCCGTTAAAGCCGTAATAATGAGTTTTTTCAAGTGGCGCATAAACCATCCCAAAAATGGGCTGGTGATTTTTGATATAGGCGATGCAAATACAAAAATCTCCAGTTTGCTCAATGAAATCTCGAGTGCCGTCTAATGGGTCAATCAGCCAATATTCACGCCATTTTGAGCGCTCTGAAAATGCAATTTCGCCAGACTCTTCGGACAATATATTGATATTCGGAGTAAGCTTTGAAAGCGCGTCTACAATGGCTATATGAGATTCTTGGTCGGCGATAGTCAGCGGTGTTTTGTCCGCTTTTGTGGTAATTTCGAGGGTGTTTTTATAGTGCGATAAAATTTGCTCACCAACATCAAAGGTCAGCTTAATAAGCGCTGGGGTGAGTTTATCAAACATACAGAATATCATACCCTTTGCGTAATGGCGGGGTGAAAATTCTGTTGAAAATGGTGGGCCTACTTGGACTTGAACCAAGGACCAATCGATTATGAGTCGATTGCTCTAACCAACTGAGCTATAGGCCCGAAAAATTACTCTAAAAAACTTGAAAGTTTGTGCGCTCTGGATGGGTGCCGGAGCTTGCGCAACGCTTTGGCTTCAATTTGGCGAATGCGTTCACGCGTTACATCAAACTGGCGCCCGACTTCTTCCAAAGTGTGATCGGTGTTCATATCAATGCCAAAGCGCATTTTCAGCACTTTTGCCTCTCTTGGAGAAAGGTTAGCAAGCAGGTCCCCGGTGGTTTCTCTGAGGCTTTCTTTAGTGGTAGTTTCCACTGGTGAAGACAGATTTGTGTCTTCGATGAAGTCACCAATGTTTGAATCTTCGTCATCTCCGACAGGGGTTTCCATCGATAAAGGTTCTTTGGCAATTTTTAAAATTTTGATAATTTTGCTCTCTGGTAGCTCCATTTCCACTGATAATTCCTCAGGAGTTGCCTCTCTGCCATATTTTTGTAGCAGTTGGCGCTTGACACGATTGAGCTTATTGATGGTTTCAATCATATGCACAGGAATACGAATAGTGCGTGCCTGGTCTGCGATTGAGCGAGTAATTGCTTGACGAATCCACCAAGTTGCATAGGTTGAAAATTTGTAGCCACGGCGATATTCAAACTTATCAACTGCCTTCATCAGTCCAACATTGCCCTCTTGAATTAGGTCTAAAAATTGCAAACCACGATTGGCGTATTTTTTAGCAATTGAGATAACCAGCCGCAAATTTGCTTCAATCATCTGTGATTTTGCCACTTTTGCTCGGCGGTCACCACGGCGATAAAGCTTGTTGAGCGCTTTTAATTCAACAATAGTAAGCTGCATTTCTGTTTCGTATTGTAAAAGATTTTTTTGAGCATAATAAATTTTATCTTCGCTCTCTGCCAGTTTAAGGGCGACTTTTTTGTCCAGTTTGGCTTTTTTTAACCAATCAAAATTAGTCTCATTATTGGTGAATAATTTGAAAAATTGCTCACGCTCCATACCGGCATACAGGCAAGAATTTTGAATGATTTTCTCTTGCTTTTTGACTTTGCCAACATGCTCACAAACAACATCCACCATAGTGGTAACCAGTTTTGGTGCTAAGCGTAATTCGGATAAATCTTTTGCTAATAATGTGCGTTTAGCTACTGTTTTTTTGTCGTTAAATCCGTGTTTTTTGTTGACAGCTTGATATTTTTTAGAGGACGCTAAAATCTTCTCAAAGCGTTTATAAACTTGGCCTTCATCTGGACCAGTATATTCCATTTCCTCCATATCTTCGTATTCTTCATCGTCATCAAATGCACCGGCATCAAATGCTGCTTTTTTCTCTTCAAAATCTTTTGCATCGCCCTGATAGCCGATAATGACATCGGTTATTTTGCATTTGCCTTCTTCAAGTCGCATATGGGCTTTGAAAAAATGCTCGGCAGTGGATGGGTATAAAGTGATTGCTTGCATAATTTCAAAGATGCCAGATTCTATTTCTTTGGCAATGCGAATTTCGTCTTCTTGTTCTAGCAAGTCCACCACGCCCATTTCGCGCATATACATTCTGACTGGGTCAGTGGTTCTGCCAAATTCGGAATCAAGTGCTGCCAATGCCGCGATTGCTGCTTCGGCAGAGGTTGATTGTGCTTTTGCGCCAGATTCTACAGCTAAAGTATCAGCATCAGGGACGGTTTCAGAGACGATAATATCCAATTCTTCCAAAATGCTGACAATCGGTTCAATCTGGTCTTGTGTTAGCAAATGCTCTGGTAGCATATCGTTTAGCTCAGAATAGGTCAAATAACCCTTATCTTTGCCGACCATAATGAGTTTTTCCAGTGCTTGTTTGTGTGCTTTTGTTGTAGATTTCATAGGTGATTTTTTGCTTATAGTCGGTTGAAAAAAAGATTATACATATCTGCCGGAGTTTAGTTATTCATTCTCAGAGAAAATAGAGCTGATGGAATGCTCTTCGCTAATGCGGCTGATAACCTCTGCAAGTGTTGGTGCGATAGATAATTGCCTAATTTTTTTGCAATTTATAGCTGGTTCGGATAAAGGAATAGTGTTGGTGGCAACCAATTCATCCAGTTTTGAGTTGTTGATATTTTCAATCGCATTGCCCGATAACACAGCGTGAGTTGTGTAAGCAACGACTTTTTTGGCATTTTTTTCTTTCAAAATATCTGCCGCTTTGCAAAGCGTGCCAGCAGTATCAACCATATCGTCAATCAATATACAGGTTTTGCCCTCAACATCGCCAATAACATTCATCACTTCCACAACATTTGGTGCTGGGCGGCGCTTATCGATAATTGCCAAATCAGCGTCATTTAGCTTTTTGGCAGCAGCACGAGCGCGCACAACGCCGCCAACATCCGGAGAAACCACAATAATATCCGTATAATTTTTTGCAAGAATATCGTTAATAAGCACCGGCTGTGCATAGATATTGTCAATCGGAATGTTGAAAAATCCTTGAATTTGGTCAGCATGCAAATCAACGGTTAAAATCCTGTCAACGCCTGCTGCTTCAATCATTTTTGCTGCTAATTTTGCAGTAATCGGCACACGAGTCAAACGCGAGCGGCGATCTTGTCGAGAATAGCCCAAATAAGGCACAACCGCAGTAATTCTCGCAGCGGAAGAGCGTTTTAATGCATCCACCATAATCAGCAATTCCATCAAAGTTTCTGCCGGAGACGGACCGCAAGTAGGTTGCAGGACAAAGACATCGCAGCCACGAACATTTTCCAGAATTTCTACTTGCGATTCCCCATCGCTAAACTGGCCGACCAAGGCTTTGCCATGCACGACATTGATATTTGAAATAATTTCGCCAGAAAGCTCTGGATTAGCGTTACCGCTAAAAATTTTAATTTTATCGAGAGGCATAAAATTTCATAATAATGAAAAATGTTTAAATTATACAATGAGACTAACAATGCAATAAAAATTTTCACAAAGTATTTTTCTTTTTATGGAAAATACGCAGCGAAAAAAGGGAAATTGGCTGGGCTGGCAGGATTTGAACCTGCGCATGACGGGATCAAAACCCGCTGCCTTACCGCTTGGCTACAGCCCAATTAAGGTGTTAATATCGGCGAAGAATCCAGCGCTGGCGCTACAAACCCCGACCATTGCTTTGGCACATTATTAAGTGCTATCAAAGCGTCTTTCTCAGCTTCAAACTCTGCAAAAACGCAACAACCTGTGCCTGTCATTCTTGGCTCATAGAGGTAGTTTTTGGCTGATTTTAAATGCGTTAATGCAGCTAAAATCTCGCCCTCTAATTCTATGGCGGCTTCAAGGCAATCATTGTGCGGATTGGCTAATTCTGAGAAAGCGTGTATTTTCCCCAGTATGGGTGTCGTTGTCAATGCTTTGTGCAAGAAAATTTCTTTGGTGGAAATTGATTTATTGATGCAAACTACCAAAAAATAGCGTTTTGGCAACGAAATTGGCGTCAAAATTTCACCAACACCTTCAGCCCAAGCGCTTTGTCCAGCAATGAAAATCGGCACATCAGCGCCAAGTTTTAAGCCAATTGCTGACAATTGCTGGGTTGAATATTGAACGCCCCATAATTGATTAAGGGCTTTGAGCGTGGTGGCAGCATTTGAGCTACCGCCGCCTAAACCTCCGCCAGCAGGGATTTTTTTGTGCACCGAAATATCAGCGCCCAGATTTACGCCAGCTGATTTTTGCAAGGCTTTTGCGGCTTTAATAATTAGATCATCCGCCTCTGGCACAGCCTCATTGCCGCCGCTGCGATTGATAACGCCGTCATCTCTAACGCTAAAATTCAGCTCATCGCAATAATCCAGCAGTTGGAAAATGGTTTGCAGATTGTGATAGCCGTCTTTGCGTTTGCAATTGATATGCAAAAACAGGTTGATTTTTGCCGGCGATTGCCAAGTTTTAGGTATTTTTTTGATATTCTAATGCTTGATTGTAAAGACATTTGCAATAACGGTAATTGCCGCTTGCTTTTTTTGAATTTTATAACAAAATATCAAGTATTTGTATATAAATATAAAAAAGCACTAATTATACTTTAAGCACACTCAAAAAACCAAACCATAAAAATTTGAGAAAACGCAAAATCCGTGATAAATTCCCAATGACTATCAGCAATCTAAGGTTCAATCCTGCATAGGAATTAATAGCTCAAAACCTACTGCTCCAAAATGACAAAAGCAATAGCATTGGTTTTTTCGTCTGAGAGGCTGAGATGGGCTTGTTTGATGTTTTTTTCTACTAAATATAAGCGCAATTTTTCGCTGGGGATAAAGTAGGGTTTGCCTTCTTCGTTGTTGCGAATTGCCAAATCTTGGAAGCTGACAATTTTGCCGATTCCGGTTCCCAGAGCTTTGGCAAAGGCTTCTTTGGCGGCGAAGCGTTTGGCACAATATGAGGCGCTGTTGCCTTTGTTTGCGAATAATGCGCGCTCGTGTTCGGATAAAATTCGGTTGACAAAGGCGGCTGAATTTTTGCTTAAAATATGCTCAACTCGCTCGATGCTGACGATGTCAGTTCCTACGCCGTAAATCATAATCTTGCCTCACAAATCAGCTTTTTCATCTCTGCAACTGCTTGCGGAAGACCGACAAAAAGCGCTCTGGCAACGATAGAATGACCGATATTCAGCTCAACAATCTCAGGTAATTTTGCAATCTGTTTGGTATTTTCTAGCGTCAATCCGTGTCCAGCATTGACTTGCAAACCAAGCGAATGTGCATAAGTTGCCATTTTTTTGATGCGCTCAAATTCAGCTTTTTGCTCATCAAAAGTGGCATTGGAATAATGCCCTGTGTGCAGTTCTATCACTGGTGCAGAGCACTTTTTAGCAGCATCAATTTGATTTTTAGCAGCATCAACAAACAGCGAAACGCGAACGCCAGCAGCTTTTAGCTTGGCACAAATAGCGCTAATTTTGGTGATTTGCACGGCAACATCCAGCCCGCCTTCGGTGGTGAGTTCGGCGCGTTTTTCTGGCACAAGGCAACAATCTTCTGGCTGAATTTTGCAAGCAATGGCGACCATTTCATCAGTGGCTGCCATTTCCAAATTCATTTTTGTTGTCAGTTTTTCACGCAAAATTTGTGCGTCAGCATCCTGAATATGGCGCCGATCTTCACGCAAATGCAAAGTTATACTATCAGCACCAGCCCGCTCGCACAACAGCGCCGCATCAGTCACAGAAGGATAAATTGTGCCTCGCGCTTGGCGAATGGTGGCAATGTGGTCGATGTTGACACCTAAATAAATACCCATAATTCGCTCCTAATTAGTAAAAAATAGCGCACGACTTTGTAATGGTTTGCCGCTCAAAAACGGCTTTAACCTCGCTCTATTAAGGTTTCTACATACTTTTAATTGCTCATAATTTGGCGGATTTGCGAGATTTTTTGCCAATAGTGCGAGGAGCAATTGCCCCGATATTTTACCCGTGCTGACAGGTAAAAAACCAATTTGAGGCTGATAATTGTAATGACAATTTTCATCAATTTTATTGCCATTTATATCGTTTTCAAAATCAAGTCCATAGCCCAATTCAGCCAGTAAATTGCTCTCAAATATGCGCAGCAGCCAGTGTTGCGAATGTTTTTCCAGCTCGGTAATTTGCCCAATAAATTGCTTATAAGCCTTAAATAATTCCGGATAAGCATCTTGTTCTTGCAGCAATTTGGCAATCAATTCATTGGCATAAATTCCGAGTATCAAAGTCTCACCCAGCAATTTTCTCGGCTTATCATCAGCCTCAAATCCTGTCAGAGTCTTCATTTCACCCTTGCCAGAAAACGAAATATTCATTTGCTGAAATGTTTGTAAAGGGGTTTTTGCTTTGCGTAAACCATTGCCGACAAGGCGAATTTTGCCGTGTTTTTGAGTGAAAAAATCAAGCAGCAATGAGCTGTCTTTAAACGCTTTTCGGTGAATCAAAAAAGCTGGAGTAAGATTGACTCTAATCATATCCGAGCGAGGCGAGCGCGCGTTTGTCGTCCGACCAGCCTTTGGAAACTTTGACCCAAAGCTTTAAAAATACTTTGCGTTCTAAAAATCCTTCAATGCTGCGGCGGGCTTCGGTGCCGATGGTTTTTAACATCTCTCCTTTGCTACCGATTACAATGCTTTTTTGCGAATTTTTTTCCACCAAAATCCTTGCGCTAATCCTTTGCATTTGCCCATCTAACTCGTATTGCTCAATTTCAACGGTCAAGTCGTATGGCAACTCATCGCTCAGATGACGCATTAGTTTTTCGCGAATAAACTCAGCAGCAATAAATTTTTCGCCCCTATCGGTGATGAAATCTGCATCAAAAATATTATCCTGTTCTGGTAGATATTTTAGCAATAGCTTTCGCAGAGAAATGATGTCATTTTTCTTAAATGCCGAAAGCGGAAACATCTCATCAGGCTGATATTTTTGCCCAATTTTTTGCAAAAAAGGCAGCACTTGCTGATTGGATTTAAATTTGTCAATTTTGTTGGCACAGACAATCACAGTCGCCTCGGCTTTGCAAATATGCTCCAAAACTCGCTCATCTTCCTTGCCCCATTTTCCGGCTTCAAGTAGCCACAAAATAATATCAACATCAGCAAAACTTGAGCTCGCAGCCCTATTCATATAAGAGTTAATTGCTTTTAGATTGCCGATGTGCATCCCCGGAGTGTCCACAAAAATCATCTGATAATCGTCTGTGGTATCAATTGCGTGGATGCGGTGGCGAGTGGTTTGCGGCTTTGGCGAAGTGATGGATAGTTTTTTCCCGATGAGCTCGTTAGTCAGAGTTGATTTGCCAACATTTGGGCGGCCGACAATTGCGATAAATCCTGCTTTATGGCTCATAATTTCAGTCTGCCCAATAAAACTTCGGCACACATTTGCTCTGCTCTTTTGATGTTTTTTGCCTCTTGCTCAACTTGCAATTTTTGATCCGTCAGCAAGCACCTGACTGTGAACGAGGCATTATGGTCTTTGCCCGTAGTTTTAATCAGCTGATATTGTGGCAAAGTTTGGTTGAATTTTTGCAATTTTTCTTGCAATTGAGTCTTAAAATCTTTCAATATATCAGTTGGATTTAGCTCGTCTATATACTTTTTAAACAAAGTCAGAATCACGCCATTAACTGCATCTAAGCCAGATTCCAAAAAGATAGCACCCAAAATTGCTTCTATAGCATCAGCTTGAATAGATTTGCGATTATGTCCGCCACTTTTCAGCTCGCCTTCCCCTAAAATCAATAAATCTGCCAGCCCAATATCAACGGCAACTAACCCCAAAGTATGCCCTCTGACGATATAAGATTTGAAGCGCGACAGCCTGCCCTCTCCGATATTTGGAAAACGAATATACAGCTCTCGCGCCACCACAGCGCCCAAAATGCTATCGCCCAAAAACTCCAATCTCTCATTGTTGATTTTGCCAACACTGCGATGCGTTAGCGCTTGTTTTAGTAAATTAAGATCTTTAAATTGATAGTTAATTTTTTTATGTAATTTATCCATTGGTACTATTGGTTTATAATGTTGCTATTATAAATTAACAAATTCCTATGTTTTGGCAAGAAGATATTAAAGAGGAACATTTTACGCTTCCTGAAACCATTCAAGACGCTGTGTTTGCTATTCACGCCAAAGTTTTGCCGGTAGACCATGCCTATCTTTTGTCGCAGGCGTTGCTAAAATATTTGCCATGGCTTGCGCAAGTCAATGCTGGCATTTTTGATATTAGTGTGGCAGATGGCAACGGCTGGGAGCAAAACGAGGCTGGTTTTTATTACCCTTCCAAACGCTCAAAACTCAATATTCGCATACCTAAAGAGCGTCTCAAATCTGCGCAAAACTTAGTTGGAAAAACGCTTGATTTGGGCGAATATAGCATTGAGATTGTCAAATCATTAAAGCCAAAATTGCTGAGTGATATGCAAATTGTATTCGCCAAACACATAGCCTGCAACAAAAATTATAGCGAAGATGAGTTTTTGCAAATGGCATTTTCACAGTTGCAGGCGCTTGGCATTTCTCCCAAAAAAATGATGGCAGGGCTGCAAAGGAGCATCAGCACGCCAAATGGCATCATTCACACACGCTCGCTGATGGTGGCAAATTTGCGTAAAAATGAGGCTGTTACCCTGCAAGAGCAAGGTATTGGCGAACATCGGCTTTTGGGCTGCGGGCTGTTTTTGCCGCAAAAAGGCATCGAAAGTGTTAATGCAGTTTAGTCTTATTTACGCAAAAGCCTAATAACTCGCAGCAAAAATATCGCAAAAATTAAGTGAAAGAGTCGTTTAATTCGCTGAGTTGGCTGGTTTGTTGCTCAACTATTAGCGGCTCAATGATGGATTCTAAATCGCCTTGCATAATTTCGCTGAGTTTGTAAAGGGTGAGGTTGATGCGGTGGTCGGTGATGCGGCCTTGAGGGTAGTTGTAGGTGCGGATGCGCTCAGAGCGATCGCCGCTGCCGACTAATTGTTTGCGAGTTGAGGCTTGTTGTTTTTGCAACTCTTGCTGCTGGGAATTCAAGATGCGAGATGCCAATACCGACAGCGCTTGAGCCTTATTTTTGTGCTGGGAACGGCCGTCTTGGCACTCAACTACCGTGCCAGTTGGGATGTGAGTTACACGCACGGCGGAGTCGGTTTTGTTGACATGCTGTCCGCCAGCGCCACTGGCACGAAAAGTGTCAATCCGCACATCATTCATATTTATATCAATTTCTTCAATATTTGAAACTTCTGGCATAATTGCTACAGTGCAAGCAGAAGTGTGGACGCGGCCTTGTGATTCGGTCTCTGGCACTCTTTGGACGCGATGAGCGCCGGATTCAAATTTGAGTTTTGCATATACGGCAGTTCCGCTGATGCGTGCAATAATTTCTTTAAAACCGCCGTGTTCGCCATTGCTGGAACTCATAATTTGCAGCTGCCATTTTTGCTTTTCAACATAGTACGAATACATTTTAAATAGGTCGCCGACAAAGATGGAAGCCTCGTCTCCGCCTGTTCCAGCACGGATTTCAATGATAATATTGCGCGAGTCGTTTGGGTCTTTTGGCAGCAATGATTTTTTTAATTCTAAATCAAGTTGTGTTAAAGTTTTTTTGCCCTCTGCAATTTCTTCTTTTGCCATAGCACGCAGTTCTTCATCGCTTTCAAGCAGCATTGATTCGGCAGTTTTGATGTCTGCTTGCGCACTTAAATATTGGGCAAATTGTGCGCTTATCGGGGCAAGTTGCGCATGCTCAATGGAGAGGTCGCGGAATTTATTTTGGTCTGAACAAACGGCTGCATCGCCTAATAACGCCTCAATTTCTTCAAGTCGCATCGACAGCTGTTCAAGTTTGGTGTTGACGGAATCGTTCATATTTTCTGGTTTTTTGGAATGCAATTTAGACACTGATTTAGCTGCTCGGCGTTCGCTTTTTTGATGTTGTTAAATTGCGTATGCAACAATTTATTGGTCAATTGGTCGGCTAATTGTTGGACAACTGCACCGGCATCATCGCCTTTTTCCAGCTGTTTTAGCGCCGATTTGATGGCATTATTTTTCATTTTATAAGCATTTTTTTGATAGGCTTGAATCACCTGCTCATTAGGCAATTTTTCCAACCAAGTGGCAAACTTTTGGTTTTGCAATAGCACAATTTCTTCGGCAATAGATTTGTCCTTTTGCCTGTTTTTGATGTTGGTATTTATCACTTGTTGCAAGTCGTCAATGGTGTATAAAAACACATCATCAAGCTGTGAAACTTCTGGCTCAATATCTCTTGGAATGGCAATATCAAGCATAAAAATCGGCTTGTGCTTGCGTAGTTTCAAAGCACTTTCAATCAACCCTTTGCCGATGATTGGAACGCTGGCAGCAGTGGAAGAAATAATAATATCTGCCTGATATAAAACTGTGGAAAATTGCTTTAAACTGATGGCTTTTGTGCCATATAAATCGGCAATTTTTTTGGCATTTTCAACCGTGCGATTGGCAACAATCATATTTTTAACGCCTTTTTGTTGAAGATGCTGGGCGCAAAGCTCAATCATTTCACCAGCTCCAATCAGCATTACAGTTTGTTCTGCAAGATTGGCAAAAATATTTTCACTAAGTTTGACAGCGCAATATGCAACTGAGATTGGCGATGATCCGATTTCAGTGTCAGTGCGGACTTTTTTGGCAGTGGTAAATGCGTGTTGAAAAAGTTTTTCTAATATCTTGTTGAGCGTGCCGCTTGCTTTTGCTGTTTGGTAACAATCTTTTAATTGCCCCAAAATTTGCGCCTCGCCAAATACCAAAGAATCCAAGCCTGTTGCCACATGGCAAATATGTTGCAGGGCTTTTTCGCCTTCAAAATAGAGCAAATAAGGCGATAATTCAGAGGCGCTAATATTGTGGCTATCGGCAAGATAATTGCTAAGTAGTTCCTCGGCGTTGTCAGTATCAACAATCGCATAGATTTCGGCACGATTACAAGTGGACAAAATAGCACAAGCATCAACGCCTTGAATGCTGTTTAATTCCAGCAAAGCAGAGGGCAATTTAGTGGGCGAAAATGCTACTTTTTCACGCACGGCAACAGGTGCAATCTGGTGGTTGACGCTTAAAATTGAAATGCGAGGCATTACATAAATCACAAAAAGTAAAATGCGCAATTATACCCTAAGGGCGTTGTTTGCCATTACAATGCACAGTCTATGAAAACTCTGATAGTGTTACTTTTTAGCCTTTTGTCTGCTTGTGGGACGCTGCCTGAACGCGGGCAAAATTTGCCTCATTCCAGCACAATTCCGCAAATATGGCAAATTCAAGGGCGACTTAGCACCAGCACTGATAGCGCCACAAAAACGGCGAATTTTGTGCTAAAACGCAAGGCAGAAAACTATCAGCTGAGTTTGAGCAATTCGTTTGGTTTTGGGCAAATGCAAGTTGAGCAAACGAAAAATGGGCTTTTGATAGATGACAAATTGACAAATATGTCTTTGCAAGAATGGATGAAAAATGAGATAGGCTGGTATTTTTCGCCGCAAGAATTGGAGCAAATTGTGTTCAAAAATAACCTATTTTTCTCAAAGAAATGGCAAGTGAAAGTGCCTAAATATCAAGCTATTGATGGCACTTTTTATCCAAAAATTATCCAGCTTGAAAATCTGCGCCATTTGATTAAAATCAAATTGTTGATAAGAGAAGTTAATCGGTTAAAATAAGCGGCTATGATAGAAGAAGATTCCTTAGTAAGCGCAGAAAATCAAGCCCACGAAGAAAGACTGATGACCTCAGTTCGCCCCAGTTCTTTTGACGAATATATTGGGCAAGAAGATGTTAAATCGCAAATGTCGCTATTTATTCAAGCAGCAAAAAAACGCCAAGATGCGCTGGACCATTGTTTGATTTACGGCCCACCGGGGCTGGGAAAAACCACATTAGCAAATGTAATTGCCAAGCAAATGGAGGCAGGATTAAAACAAACTTCTGGCCCGGTGTTGGAGCGTTCTGGCGATTTAGCGGCGATTCTCACCAAACTTGAGCCTTATGATATTTTGTTTATTGACGAAATTCACCGCCTAAATCCAGTGGTTGAGGAAATTTTATACCCAGCATTGGAAGATTTTAAATTGGATATTATAGTTGGCGAGGGCGTGGCTTGCCATTCTGTGCAACTTGAATTGCCACCGTTCACTTTGATTGGCGCAACTACGAGGGCAGGAATGCTGACTTCTCCGCTTAGAGATAGATTTGGAATTGTGCAAAGATTGCAATTTTATAAAGTAGCAGAATTGCAAAAAATCATCATTCGCTCGGCTAATATTTTGCAAATTGTAATAGAAAATGCTGGCGCACTTGAAATTGCCAAACGCGCTCGTGGCACTCCCAGAATAGCCAATCGCCTGCTGCGCCGAGTGCGTGATTTTGCTGATATTAAAACCAATAGCATTATTCACCAAAACATCGCGCAAGAAGCTTTGAGCGAGCTAAAAGTGGACGAGTTGGGTTTGGAGCAATTAGACAGAGAATATTTATCAACAATAGTGCAAAAATTTGCCGGTGGCCCTGTTGGACTTGACACTATTGCCACATCAATTGGCGAGGAGCGCGGCACTTTGGAAGATATGATTGAGCCTTATTTAATTCAGCAAGGATTTATTATGCGCACACCTCGTGGTCGTAGCGCCACAAATTTGGCGTATTCGCATTTAGGATTGAAAAGTCCAGATGAGGCAAAAGATTTGTTCAATGAGTAAAATAAATATCAGAGTTTATTACGAAGATACCGACAGTGCCGGCGTGGTTTATTATGCCAATTATCTAAAATTTACCGAGCGCGGACGCAGCGAATATTTACGCGATTTTGGCTTCCAACAAGACGAACTAATTGCCCAGCATAATGTTGTTTTTGCCGTTCATTCGCTCAATGCAAAGTATCACCAGCCAGCAAAATTTAACGATTTATTAACACTGCAAACTAAAATTGAAAAAATCACTGGCGCTAGCCTAATTTTTTCGCAGAAAATAACGCTTGTAGATGAAAATACGGTATTATTTACGGCGCAAACAGTTGTCGTTTGTTTGCATACAAATAATTTTAAACCTCGCAGTATTCCGAGCAGCATTTTGGAGAAAATAAATGGACAGTAATATTAGTATTTTTGATTTGATTATAACAGCAGGTTTTGTAGTGCAATTTGTGATGCTGGTTTTGCTGGCAATGAGTATTTATTCTTGGACGATTATTCTTAGCAAAAAGAAGATTTTGATGGATGCTAAAACTGATATTAAAAAATTCTTGCGTAATTTTGCAGAGGAAAAAAGCCTTATAGAACTAAAATCTAGAGCGCCAATAAAAGGTGCAATGGCAGATATTTTTGCCTGTGGATATAGCGAATTTACCCACAAGCAGAGTGGCAGCAATCAGGAAAATTCTGAGCGCGCTTATCGCTTGATGAATACCAAAGCAAACGAGAAAATTGACAGCTTGGAAAAAGGTCTCGGTGCTTTGGCAATGATTGCCTCTTCCAGCCCATATATCGGTTTATTCGGCACAGTATGGGGCATTATGCACTCGTTTATTGGCTTGGCATCGGTCAAACAAGCAAGCATCGCCGTGGTCGCTCCAGGCATCGCCGAAGCCTTGATTGCCACGGCTTTTGGGCTATTTGCAGCAATTCCAGCCACCATCGCTTTTAATCGCCTCAGCACCCAAATCGCCCAAATTTATAGCAAATACAACTCATTTGTTGAGAAAATATTTGTGATAACGCAGCGGCAACAATGATAGTTCTGCCAAAACGCAGCAAAATAGATGTAGAAACGCACATCAATATAGTGCCGTATATTGATGTGATGCTGGTGCTTTTGGTTATTTTTATGATGACCACCCCGATTATTGAGCAAGTAAATGTAACCGAAGTTGATTTGCCCAGAAATGATGCAAAAGCGGTTGATTTTAGCGAGCAATTGCCGACTATTATCACTGTCAATCGCAATGGAAAGTATTCTATCAATTCTATGGACGATGCAGAAGAAGACGAGAAGAATTTGACAGTAGACGAGATTGCCGCGCGAGTGGAGGCGAGATTGGAATTTTATAAAGAAATGAAGTTTTACATCAGAGGAAACGGTAAAGTGGCATACGAAACGGTGCTTGGTATGTTGAATCTTTTGCAAGAAAGAGTTGTAGAAAAAGTCGGGCTGATTATAGAACCTGCGGAATAATATGAATTTTATCAAAAATATTGCCCTGCCTAAAATTGCCAAGCGCCACCCCGTAGCGTTTTCCAGTGCTATTATTTTGCATATTATTCTGCTTTTTGGGCTTTTATTTTCCAACATTCAAAGCGTTAAAAAAATAGATAAAGTTAAAAAAACTACT